>JBBQSH010000001.1:0-65637 GCA_038214015.1 Ignavibacteriales bacterium
TCGAATCAAATAATAAATTGAAAGGTATACAGTGAAAAATCTTCTTATGGTTCTCGCACTTCTTATTGGTTTTTCTTTTGCAGTTAATGCTCAATCAAAAGATTGCTGTTCAAAAGAAAAAAGTGAAACTACTAAAGTTGAAAAAAGTACAAATACTGATCAGACAATGAAGACAGGTGATGTTCAAAAAACAACATCTACAACTTCCGCTGCACTAAAAGATGGTAAAGTGGTAGGGAAAGAAGTTGCTGTTACAAAAGTAGATAAAATAGAAAATTGCGACGATAAGTCTTTTTGCTGCGATATGAAAAAAGAAAAGAAGACAGAAAAAGTTGAAAAAGAAGTAGAGAAAAAATAATCTCATTTAGTTCCAAGTTACATTTAAATTATTTTGTGTTCATCATTCCCGCGAAAGCGGGAGTCTTTTTTTGTACCAGTTTTATATTTCTGCAATTTCATTTTAAGCAAAGCACTATCTAATTTTACTTCCATAATTATACAATAGGAAAACCCAAATGGAATGGATTACTGATCCGCAAGCATTAATTGCACTACTCACATTAACTATTCTGGAAATTGTACTAGGAATTGATAACGTAATTTTTATTTCAATACTCGCTGGTAAGCTGCCTAAAGAAAACCAAAAGAAAGCAAGATTAGTTGGACTAGCTCTTGCAATGGTTACAAGAATTCTCTTACTTTTTTCTATTTCATTAATAATAAAGCTAACCGAACCATTCTTTACCGTTTTTGGAATAGGCATTTCCGGTAGGGATTTAATTCTTATTCTTGGAGGATTATTCCTGCTTGCTAAAAGTACGATGGAAATACATTCCAAGTTAGAAGGTGAAGAAGAGCATCATGCCGTTAAAGCTAAAGTTTCATTTATGAGTGTCATCATTCAGATACTTTTACTTGATGTTGTCTTCTCACTTGATTCCGTTATAACTGCAATAGGTATGGCAAATGATTTACCTGTAATGATTATCGCAGTAGTTATAGCTGTGATATTTATGATGTTCTTTTCCGGATCGATAAGTGATTTTGTTGAAAACCATCCTACGATTAAAATACTGGCATTAAGTTTCTTACTTCTAATTGGCTTCACTTTAATTATCGAAGGATTGCATCAGCACATTCCTAAAGGATACATTTACTTTGCAATGGCCTTTAGTGTGTTTGTAGAGATGTTGAATCTAAAGATGAGAAAAGGTAAAACAGGACCAGTAAAGTTGAGAAAAAAAATTCCTGGCGAGAAGTAAAAAGGTATTATTGTTTAAAACCACAAGCCCAGTTCCTTTGAGGAATTGGGCTTGTTTTGTAATCAATAAATTTTTTATAATCCAAATAAAACTGTTAATTTAAATTCCAATGCGCTAATACCACGTGAATCAGATATGAATTGATCAGAGGTTGTTCCTGCAGCGGGATCCTTATCATCATTCAGATTTGTATAATTATCCAATCTTTTATGAGAAGTAATATTTTCAATTTTATATTCTTTGCCAGCAATATTCATAAGATGATACTGGATGTTTGCATCTAATTTTATTCCACCTAAACTAAACATTACGCCAACGCCGGCGCCAAGACCAACTCTGGTGGCGCTAGCAATATCATATTTACCACTTGGTACGGCAGATATTCCTTTAAATTCAACATTTCCGGAAAAAGTATTTAATGAAACAAATCCCTGAAAGTAGGGTGTTATTGGAGATAGCGGAATACTCAGTGGAAATTCAGGACCGACTTTCATTGAAAATATTTTGTTAGACAAATCAACACTTCCTTGTCCGGGCGCAGATTCCCCGGAACCACTAAAAGTTGTATATCCAACTTCACCGAATGCGTTGATAAATAAAAGTCCAACTCTTGCTTTGCCATGAAAATTAAAGCCGGATTCCATCCCGTACTTTGTACCATTATAAAAATCAACAGTTGTTCCACCATAATCTCCAGTTGGAACTGAGTAACCCAATCCAGCGCCAACTTGAAAAGTTACTTGTGCATTTGTCTGATATGCAAAAAGTAAAATAAAAAAAGCGACTGCAAAAAAGGAAATGCTATTTTTTTTCATTTGATCCTCTCAATTAAATTTTTACTGCCTAAAATTAGGTAAAATATTTTAGAGTTATTACAATGTATTTTAAATTGATTGCAAGAGATTCAGTTACTATTTTTAACTATATGGATTCAAAAAAATACAATAATACTAAGCTTGCAATTGGAATTGTTAAAGCTATTGTAAGTTTTATTTTGCTTTATCTTTTTATTGCTTTGGGATATAGTTTATCATTACAAAAATACATTCAAACATTAACTGAAAACTCATATTTAGTTTTTATTCTATTTGTTTTTGTGATTGGAATATTTAGTTCAATCTTATTTATGCCAATTAATATTTACACTGGATTTTATTTAGAGCACAAGTATAATTTATCAAATCAAACATTCTTTAAATATTTATTAGAAAATCTTAAATCGATGTTAGTGGGATTAGTAATTGGAGTACCGATTCTTTTGCTTTTCTTTTTTGTGATAAACCAATTTAGTGATTTATGGTGGCTTGTCTTTGCTTCTGCGATGTTTTTGATTTCGGTTGTACTTTCTCAGCTATTCCCGATTCTTATTCTTCCAATCTTTTATAAAATTCTTCCTTTAAATGATGAAGAATTAAAATCAAGAATAACCAAACTTGCAAAAGGCGCAGGTATAACCGTTCAGAATGTTTTTTCTTTTGATATGAGTAAGAATACAAAAAAAGCAAATGCTGCTTTTACTGGATTAGGAAAAACTAAAAGAATCATTCTTGGTGATACATTGTTGAATGATTATACCAAAGATGAAATTGAAACTGTAATTGCTCACGAACTTGGGCATTATAAACACAAACACATTATTAAAAATTTAATCTTTGGTACAGTCTCAAGTTTTCTAACTTTTTTTATTATATCAATTCTTTATAAAAATTCTTTAAGCTGGTTTGATTTTGAAAGCATCACACAAATTGCTGCTTTACCATTATTAAGTTTGTGGGCAATGATCATTGGATTAATTCAATCCCCAATTGGTAATATTCTTTCTCGAAAATATGAGTATGAAGCAGACAGATATGCAATTGAATCAACCCGTAAACCTGATAGTTTCATTAAAACACTAAATAAGTTAACAGATCAAAATCTTGGAGATAGAGAACCTCACTCATTTGTTGAATGGTTTTTTTATTCGCATCCATCAATTAAAAACAGAATTAGTGCGATTAAAGATTTTGTGAGTGAAAAAAATATTGTTGAACAAACTGAGATTAAAATTATTACACACAGCCCTGAAAGGGCGTAAATATATCAACATCGGACGAAGTCCTATGAATTAGAAGTACAAAACATAGAATTAAGTCCTGAAAGGACGGAATAATTTATGGGACAATCTTTAGTAAAAAATTACATCCATATAATATTCAGTACAAAATTTCGAGCACCATTAATTGTAGAATCGATAGAAAATGAATTGTATAGCTATATTGGCGGTATCTGTAAACAGTTAGAATGTTATCCAGTAAAAATAGGTGGCTACATAGATCATATCCATATTTTATGTATGCTTTCAAAAAAAGTACCACTAATAAAATTATTAGAAGAAGTAAAAGCGCATTCATCAAAGTGGATAAAAACTAAAGATGATTCTCTTAAGAAATTTTATTGGCAAAATGGTTATGGTGCTTTTTCAGTAAACCCTTATGAAATAGATAAAGTTATTGCATATATAGAGAATCAAAAAGAACATCACAGAAAGAAAACTTTTCAGGATGAATACAGAGCCTTTCTTAAAAAGTATACTGTGGATTTTGATGAGAAGTATGTTTGGGATTAATTCTTATTTCGCACTTTCAGTGCTAATAAGTCTTTTACATTATAATCTCAGGACTTTGCCCTGAGTTAATTAAATCGCCCCTTCAGGGCTAAAGAATATTTTTTCGAATTTAACTTAGAATTATTAAGTAAAGAAAATTGATCACTTATTTTAAAATATTTTTAATCGTTATTCATACATTAATTTGTTCATCTATTGGTTTGATAGTAATATTTCTTGATAGAAGTTTTACACTATATCATTACCTCGCAAAGATTTTTCCTCTCGGAATATTAATTATTTCTGGTGTTCGGGTTAAGGTAACTGGACTTGAAAACATTGATCGAAAAGCGGTTTATGTTTTTGCTTCTAATCATTCAAGTCAGCTTGATATAACGGCATTGCAATGGGGAGTTCCAAATCGGTTAAGTATGATCTTTAAAAAGGAACTTGCAAGAATTCCATTTTTTGGATGGCAGCTTTATTTGGGTCCTTATGTTGTTATAGATAGGAAAGATCCAAAAGCAGCGATGAATAGTTTGACTGAGGCAAAAAAAGTTATGGATAAGAAAAAAATATCGGTACTTGTTTTTCCTGAAGGTACAAGAAGTGAAACGGGTGAGGTACAGAGCTTTAAACGCGGTGCTTTTTATCTCGCTGCTCATAGCGGTTATCCGATAGTCCCAATAACAATAAATGGAACTAAGAAAATTATGCCCAAAGGTACATTCAAACTTAAGAGTGGGACAATCTATCTTCATTTTGATAAACCAATACCTACTGATAATATTACATCAAAACAAGATGAGCTTGCGTTAATGGAAAAAGTTAGAGAGATTATTATTAGTAATCAGAAAGAAATTGTGTAATGGCAGTAACCAAAAAAGATGTTGAAAAAATTGCTGAGCTTGCAAGATTAAAATTTTCTGAAGAAGAACTTGAAAACTTCACTCCGCAGATGAATGAGATATTATCTTATATGGATAAACTTAACGAACTTGATACAGAAAATGTAAAACCACTTTCCCATCCTGTTGAACAAACAAATGTTTTTCGAGAAGATGAGATGAAAACTTCAATCACTGCAGAAGAAGCCTTAAAAAATGCTCCATCAAAAGACGAGCATCATTTTAAAGTTCCTAAAGTTATTGGTGATAAATAATGGCAAAGAAGGTTAAGCCTAAAAAAAATAATCCTTACATACTTGGCGTTATCCCTGCCAGATTTGCATCAACAAGATTATTAGGAAAACCATTAGCAGACATAGGGGGTAAATTTCTTCTGCAACATACTTTCGAAGGCGCGAGCAAATCCAAGTTGTTAGATAAAATTGTGATTGCTGTAGATGATGATCAGGTTGCAAAGGCTGCAAAAGGATTTGGAGCTTCTGTAATAATGACCCCAAAAGATTGTCCGACAGGTTCTGATCGAATTGCAATTGTTGCAAAAGAATTTCCTCGTGCTGATATAATCGTAAACATACAGGGTGATGAACCATTTATTAGCGGAATGATGATTGATCAGGCAATCGAGCCGTTATTATTTGATGATGAAGTTAATGTTTCAACACTTGCCAAGTTAATTGAGAATGTTGAAGAATTTAATTCACCTTCGGTAGTAAAAGTTGTTTTTGATTATAAAAATTTTGCATTGTACTTCTCACGTTCTCCAATACCTTTTGTTCGCGATGCAAACAGTGAAATGGAAATGCTTGAGAAAGCAAATGTTTATAAACATGTCGGATTGTATGTTTATCGTAAAGAATATTTATTGAAGTTTACAAAACTTGAGCCGACTGATTTAGAACAATGGGAAAAACTTGAACAGTTAAGAATGCTTGAAAATGGTTTTAAAGTAAAAATTGTTGAAACCGATTATGATAGTTTTTCTGTCGATACTCCTGAAGATTTAGAGAAAGCTAGAAAAATTTATTCAAAACTTAAAAAAATTGAGTTAGCAAGATGATCATCCCCAAAAAGATTTCACTCTCACAAATTCCAACTCCATTAGAAGAAGTAAAGTTTGAAGATAAAAGTTTTTTAATAAAACGTGATGATTTAACTGGATGTGAATTATCTGGAAACAAAGTAAGAAAACTTGAATATCTTCTTGCTGATGCAAAACGTAAAGAGGCTGATATAATTTTTACTTCGGGAGGTGACCAATCAAATCATGCAAGGGCAACTGTTATTGCTGCCAGAAAAATTGGACTCAAAACAAAATTGTTTTTGTGGGGTAAAGAGACTCCAAATCCAAATGGTAACCTTTTTCTTGATAAAGTATTCGGAGCAGATATTCAATATTTTACAAAAGCAGAATACGAAAAAGTTAATGATATTATGTTTGAGCAAAGATTAGCTTTACTTAAAAAGAAAAAGAATGCGTATGTTTTTCCGGCAGGTGGATCAACAACACTTGGAATTTGGGGTTATATAAATTTTATAAATGAACTTAAGAAACAAATTGACCTGAGTAAAATTGATTCTATTGTTGCAGCTTGTGGCTCAGGCGGCACTGCTGCCGGAATGTTAGTTGGAGCGGCATTAAATAAATTAAATGTTAAAATAGTTGCTGTACATGTTTTAATGACCAAAAAAGAGATGGAAAAACATATCCTGCAACTTGCAGAAGGATGTGTGTTAGATTATAAACTGAATTGCACAATACATCCTAAGAATTTAATTGTGGTTGATGGATACTCTAAAGAGGGGTACAAAAAAATATCACAGCAAAAAGTAAAATTGATTAAAAAGTTTGCTCAAGAAACCGGAATCCTTTTCGATCCTGCATATACCGGAAAAGCATTTACAGCATACTATGCAAAATATCTAAAGACAGAAAAAGGGAAGAAAAGTATTTTTGTTCACACAGGTGGATTGTTTGGAGTATTTGGAAGAACAAAAGAATATCTCTCAAATTAAATTTTTATTGGCAGTTAGCTGTAAAATAATTTAACTTTGATCAACAAATAAAAAGCGAGCATAAAATGGATTGTATATTTTGTGAAATAGCATCAAAATCTTCTGAAGCTGAAATCGTTTTTGAAAATGAAAAGTACATAGCCTTTCTTGATATTAACCCAGTTAATTACGGACACACACTTGTAATTCCAAAAGCACATTATGATAATTTTTTAACCATACCTTCTAAAGAACTTGATGAATTAACAAAGTTAACACAATATCTTTCAGGTGCTATTAAAAGAGCTTTAAAAGCAGATGGGTTTAATGTAATCTCAAACAATGGAACCACGGCAGGGCAGTCAGTTTTTCATTTTCATTATCACATCATACCAAGATATGAGAATGATTTTCATTTGAGGCTTAGAACTATCGAATATAAAACTTCTGAAATTGAATCCTATGCGGAAAAAATCAGAGAATCAGTTTCTAAATATGAGGATATTCTGCATGGATAAAAAAATTCGAGTTGTTGTTGCTAAATCCGGATTAGATGGACATGACAGAGGCGCAAAAGTCATCGCAGCTGCTTTACGTGATGCCGGTATGGAAGTTATTTACACTGGGCTAAGACAAACTCCAGAAATGATAGTGGAAGCAGCAATGCAGGAAGATGCTGATGTGATTGGTATTAGCATTTTGTCCGGTGCACATATGACAATTTTTCCTAAGCTTATGACT
The DNA here is from genome assembly GCA_038214015.1 of Ignavibacteriales bacterium. Lineage (GTDB taxonomy): Bacteria > Bacteroidota > Ignavibacteria > Ignavibacteriales > Ignavibacteriaceae > IGN3. The sequence goes on from JBBQSH010000001.1 coordinate 7,491, forward strand.
TTGCTTAAAGCAAAGGGAATGGATGATGTACTACTTACAGGCGGCGGAATTATTCCTGAAGATGATATTGTAAAGTTAAAGGAAATTGGTGTAGGAGAATTATTTACTCCCGGTGCAACGACTACTGCTATAGCTGATTATATAAAAGAGTGGTGCAACACTCACCCAAGAAATTGAACATGGAGTTTAAACAATCTTATCTAAGTAGGGTAAACATTTTAAGGGAATAAGAACATCATATAGATAAACTATTTTATCATTCATTTCTGCGCTAAGCCTTTTCTCAACTTTAAATGGAATACATTTCAATTCTAATTCTTTAGTTATCGTAAAGATTTTATCCTCTCCATCTAAACATTTGAATAGCACGTATGGAGATTTTTCAATTGAAAGTGAATCAGATATATTCACTCCACATACTGGACACGTCTCAGCATCAAAACCAATAGTTGATTCAAACTCTGCTAAATAATCAGCAAATTCTGAAAGATCATCCTTCTCAGAATTAATTTTGCCCTCGGTCATTAAACTTAACTGTTATTCGGTTTATTTAATGTGAAAATAATTTTAGTTCCTTCACCAATTTTGCTTTGAACTGTAATTTTACCACCGTGAATATTTACAATTTCTTTGCAAAGTGCTAAGCCTAAACCAGTACCTTTTTCCTGCTGTGTACCTTTTGTCGAAAAATTTATATCAATTCTAAAAAGTTTTTCAATGTCTATATCTCTTATACCTACACCATTATCACTTACAATGTATTCAATATATTCTTCATGTTTATTTTCAGATATCTCTATACTACCGTCAGCAGGAGTAAACTTAATTGCATTTGAAATAAGATTTTGTACAAGTGACTGAAGCATTATATCATCACCATAAACAAAACTTTGATGACTGAGTTTATTTCTTAAGTTAATATTTTTCATTCGTGCATTCTGACTCAATAAAATTCTTGTATCTTCAACAATCATAAACATATTTTGCAGTGCGGGATTATATTTCATTTTACCCGATTCCAATCTTGACCATTCGAGCAGATTTTCAATAAGCTTGTAAGTGCTTTCGGTTGACTCTTTAATAGTTTGTAAATACAATTTAACTTCATTTTCAGTCATCGAATCGTATTCTTCAACAATCATGCGAGTTAAACCAAGCAATCCATGAAACGGACTTTTTAGATCGTGAGCAATGATTGAAAAAAACTTATCCTTGGAAGCATTTAATTCTTTAAGCTCTTCGGAGTATTGAATAATTTTTTCTTCATTATACTTTTTATCTATCGCAAGAGCAATCTGTTCAGAGATGTATGTTAGAATTTCTTTTTCTTCTTCTCCGTAAGTAAGTGGATCATTATAATCCTGAACAACTATAACTCCAATAGTCTTCCCTTCAACTTTTAAGGGCACGCCAAGCCAAATTTTTGTTGTCTCGCCAAGTAAAGAAGTTTCACCTGCTTCTCTAAGCTGCATATCTAATTCTTCGGTAATCAATTGAGTGCAGCCAGTTCTTAATACATACTCAGTTAATCCTCTTTCGGCTTTTCGTTCCTCTGGCTGAGGGTCAACCTCATCAACCCAGTAAGGGAATGAGACTGTATCAGTGTCTTGATGGTACATTGCAATATAAAAATTTTCTGCACGCATCAATTCACTTATAGTTTGGTGTATAAATTCAAAAAACTCAATAATCTTTATATGTGAAGTTACAGCCGATGAAATTTTAAATAAAGCCTCCTTAATAATTTCTGCTTTCTTTAGATCAGTAATATCTCTGGTTATTCCAAAAGTACCGTAAATATTATTGTTATCATCAATCAGTGGAATTTTTGTTGTGGATGCCCAGGTTATTTTACCATCCTGCCAGATTTCTTTCTCAATCTTGTTAATTATAGACGTTCGGTTATTAATTATCTCTTCTTCATCTTTTTTAGCAAATTGTGCGTGTTCATCACGAAAAATATCAAAATCAGTTTTACCTATAAGTTCTTCATATGAACTTAAACCCATTTTAATTAGTGTTGCTTTATTTGCTTTTATAAATCTGCTGTCAAGATCTTTAAAGTAAATTGAGTCTGGAAGATAATCCATAAAATATTGCTGCAGTTGCAGCTCTCTTGTAAATCTGGATTCTATCTCTATTTTATCAGATAAATCTTTTACGATAACAAATTGAAACTTTTCAGTTCCGGAACCAATAACCCCAACACTTACAGAAACACGTATAATTTTTGTTTTATTTTTATTTATGAGATCTATTTCATATTGTTTTGGAACTTCTTCACCTCGTAAACGTTTTTTACTCCTCTCTAAAACTTTATCAATATCGTTTGGCGCAAGTACTTCTTTAAAACCTAATTCGGTTAATTCACCGATTGTATAACCGAGCATATCGGCAAAGTTCTTATTAGTATACTTTATTTTTTCATCTTTAAGTAAAAGCAATCCATCCGGAATTGTATGCACAAGTTCATCATACTTGTTCTTAAAATCTGATAATGTATTTGTGATTACGATATCGGATGATACGCCTTCTGATTCTAAATTTTGATTTAAGGATTTAGTTGTGGTGTCATTCATTTTAATTTTAGCATTATCTTCTATCTATCCGCTTGATAGATCAATGAACAAATATCCACAATTGTGCCATCGAATAAATCAGAAATAGTTCTAAAATTTTTATTCTTCTGGCTTTTTAGCATTACCAGTAAAATTAGTGAAATATTTACCTGCCTATAATTTTCCATTCGAGTCCAATTTATATATATTTGCACCTGTTTTTGCGAAAAATTAGAAAGAATTATGCACCAATTTAAGGATTTGAATCCGGCACAGCTTGCAGCAGTTGAGTATCTGGATGGACCTCAAATGATAGTGGCTGGCGCGGGTTCCGGTAAAACTAAAGTTCTCACCTACAAAATAGCATACTTACTCAAGAAAAATTTTGCTCCTGAATCTATTCTTGCGCTGACTTTTACAAATAAAGCAGCCAATGAAATGAAGGAGAGAGTTAGGGAATTGATTGGTAAGAAAGCTGATGATCTCTGGATGGGAACGTTTCATTCTGTTTTTGCCAAGATACTTCGCACTGAAGCAAAACATATTAATTATAAAAGTAACTTTTCAATATATGATACAATAGACTCAACCTCTCTTGTTTCTAATATTATGACTGACCTGAATATTGACCTGGAAAATCTATCCACAAATTCAGTTAGACATCGAATCAGTTTTCTTAAAAATCATATGATTACTCCAAAAGTATATAGAAGTAAGCATGTGGGCTCATTTCTTGAAGAAAAGATTGCAGATGTTTATGTAGAGTATCAGAAAAGATTGATTGAGTTTAATGCTATGGATTTTGATGATCTGCTGCTTAAACCTATCGAACTTTTTAATGATAAGAAACATATTTTAACAAAGTACAAATCTCGATTTGAATTCTTACTTGTTGATGAATTCCAGGATACTAACAAAGCTCAGTATGAGTTATTAAAATTACTAGTATCAAGAAGCGGATTGATTTCTGTTGTCGGAGATGATGCTCAAAGTATATATAGCTGGCGTGGAGCAAACATCGGCAACATGAGAGATTTTGGAAAAGATTTTCCGAAGTTCCAGCTTTTCAAGCTTGAACAGAATTACAGATCAACTAAAATGATTCTGAAAGCTGCTGATTCCGTTATTAAGAATAATAAAGATCAGGTTGCAAAAACTCTTTGGACTGAGAATGAAGAAGGCGAGCCAGTAATGCTGCTTAAGTGTGCTGATGAAAAAGATGAAGCATCACAAATTTCCAAGTATATAAAACACGAGCTGACTAAAAAGAAATTAGTCTTTAATGATTTTGCGATTTTATATCGAACAAACTCACAATCCCGAGCAATGGAAGATATTTTTCGAAGGGAAAAAATTCCATATACAATTATCGGTGGACTTGAGTTTTACAAAAGAAAAGAAGTTAAAGATGTAGTTGCATATCTCCGTGTAATATCTAATCAGAACGATGAAGAAAGTTTGTTAAGAATAATGAATTTTCCGCAGCGTGGTATTGGCAGTACAACCGTTACACGAATGATTGCATTTGCAAGAAAACATGAGATCACTCTTTTTCAAACAATGGGAAGAGTTTTTGAAGTAATAGATATTAAAGAGCGAATCCAAAAAAATGTAAAACAGTTCAAAACTCTGCTTGATAAGTATAGTGGGTTGAAGGACAAACTTTCAGTTGGTGAGCTAACCAGGGCAATGGTTGATGACCTTGGATTGATTAGAATGTTTAAAGAAGAAGGTACTCAAGAAGCCTTACAGAGAATGGAAAACATTAGTCAGTTGTTAGCTTCGTTAAGTGAATTTTCTTCCGAAAATGCAGATGCTAAACTTGAGCAATATCTTGAAGAAGTTTCCTTAATTGCAGATATCGATAACTACTCTGAAACAAAAAATTGTGTAACGCTTTTAACCGTCCATGCAAGTAAAGGATTGGAATGGCCAATTGTATTTGTTAGTGGGTGTGAAGAGGATATTTTTCCCATCGCAAGTAAGTATTTATCTGATGCTTCAGTAGATGAAGAAAGAAGATTATTTTATGTTGCTCTAACCCGTGCAAAGAAAAAAGCATACGTTACCCATGCGCGTTCAAGATACCGCTTTGGTGAAGTTGCGTATCAAAGCCGATCAAGGTTTATTGATGAACTTGATCCTACGGCTTATAAAGAAATGAATGGCGGACTTGGACGAAAGGCGAATCGTAAAACCAAAAAAGAAATGTATTATGAATATTTTGAAAAAGTTGAATACGAAAGTTTTGATCAGGATGGAGCTGCTTTAAGGATAGGAAGCCGCGTAATGCATGATAAATTTGGTCTAGGAAAAGTTGTAGATGTTGTTGGAAATGGTGACCAGACTAAAGCAACTGTTCACTTTGAGGGAAATAATGTAAAACAATTAATGCTTAAGTTTGCTAAACTTAAAGTGCTTTAAAATTAATATTTTAATGTAATCGTATATTTTATATTTAGGAGTTTTAATCAAATGTCTATTGCACCTAAAAATTTAGCAATTTTAGTTGGCGGAGGACCAGCCCCCGGAATTAATAGCGTTATCGGTGCAGCCACAATTCGTGCTGCGGTTGAAGGGGTTGATATAATCGGAATCAGGGATGGTTTTAAGTGGATAATGCAAGGAGATATTACTCATATTAAAGAGTTAAATATTCAAAATGTAAGTCGTATTCACTTTCGAGGTGGCTCCTATATTGGTATATCAAGAGCAAATCCAACCAAAGACCCTAAGCATTTAGAAAACACAGTTACATCTTTACTTAGATTAAATGTTGATAAACTTATTACTATCGGCGGTGACGATACAGCGTTTAGTGCTTTAAAAGTTAATGAGATGGCTGCCGGAAAGATAAAAGTAGTTCATGTTCCTAAAACAATTGATAACGATCTAGATCTTCCTCATGGTATTCCTACTTTTGGATTTCAAACTGCACGTCACATTGGTGTTGAGGTTGTAAAAAATCTTATGGTAGATGCGCAAACAACATCTCGCTGGTATTTTGTTATTTCGATGGGTAGAAAAGCAGGACACCTTGCACTTGGAATTGGTAAGGCTACTGGCGCAACACTTACTCTAATACCAGAAGAGTTTACTAATAAGAAAATTAAGTTTAGTCATATTGTAGATATTCTTGTCGGTGCGATTATTAAAAGATTAAGTTACGGCAAGCCTGATGGTGTTGCAATTATTGCTGAAGGCTTGGTTGAGCATTTAGATCCGACTGACCTTGAATCTTTAGTTGAGGTGGAAAGAGACGCCCACGATAATATTAGAATTGCGGAAATAAATTTTGGTGAAATACTTAAATCCAAAGTACAGGAAAGACTTAAACAGTTTGGATTAAAATCTACGGTGGTTGCTAAAAACATTGGATATGAATTACGCTGTGCGGATCCGATTCCATTCGATATGGAATACACAAGAGATTTAGGTTTTTCTGCAGCACAATTTATTCTTGATGGCGGAAGCGGGGCAATGGTTTCTATTCAAAATGCAAAATTTGTTCCTATGTACTTTAAGGATATTATTGATCCATTAACGCTAAAGACAAGAGTTAGAATGGTTGATCCTGCATCAGAAAGTTTTTACATTGCAAGAAGATACATGTTGCGATTAAATCAGGCTGATTTTGAGGATCCGCATGAACTTGCAAAACTTGCCGCTACTGCAGGTATATCAATTGATGAATTCCAAAAACAATTTGGGTATCTGATTGAAAATGATTTGTTGTATCAGTTTATTAGAGATGGAAAATTTGCAATAGCATCATCGGAATCTAATCTTGCACATAGAATGCAGGCAGAAAATGGAAAAAATGATGATGATGAATAGGATTTAGAACAAAATTTTTAATTAGTAAAACCCGAGTTCTCACTCGGGTTTTTTTATTATTTTTTTTGCTGTGTTTTAAAAACTTTATAGAAAGAAATTACTACTAATGAAATAATAATTGTCCAAGCAAGTGCTAAAAAAATTATACCGTTTGTTGTAAGTCCCATTATTAAACCTCGCTATGATTATTTTCCCAGGCTTTTTTTACCATCAGCATCAAAATTACTGCAATGGCAGCCATCAAAATTCTTGCACCCCAAATGTAAGGTACATTTTCCGGAACAGCGTTTTGTAACAGCAGAGTAGGTATTGCGCTTTGTATAAACCACCAAATCATTAACACCATCAGAATAACCGGTGTAATATATTTCATAACGTAATAAAAGAACATCGGTATTTGTATATCACCACCCTGATTCATTTCTTTCCAGGCTTTATCTGCACCAAAAACCCACATGAATAAAATAGTCTCTATCAAAGCGAATACAACAAGACCAAAAGTACCAGCCCAATAATCCATCTCATCTAAAAATCCATACTTTAAAAAGAATATTACAAATTGAACTGCGATCAAAACTGCAATTGCTAATGCCGTTACTGCTTTTTTTCTATCCATTCCAAATTCATCTTCTAAAAACGCTACAACAGGTTGTCCCATTGCAACCGAAGAAGTTATTCCTGCAAAAAACAGAAGTAAAAACCACATAAACCCAAACACTTCTCCCATTGGAAAATGAGAACTGCCAAAAATTATTGGCATTGATACGAATCCAAGATTAAAAGCTCCACCTTGTGCAATTTCTTTCGTTGCATCTAATCCAAAAAAAGCCACTGCAACAGGAATTGCGATTGAGGCACCAAGTACAACTTCTGCAAATTCGTTTGTTGATGCTGTTGCTAATCCTGATAACACAATATCATCATTTGGTTTTAGATAACTTGCATATGCGTGTATTGTTCCCATACCAACAGATAGAGTAAAAAATATCTGTCCTGCAGCAGCAAGCCAGATGTTTGGATTACCGAGTGCAGAGAAATCAGGATTCCAGATGAAGGCAAATCCATTTGCAACGGAGTTTTCAGGAAAAGCAGGGTCAGGTGTGCCAAGAGTAAAAATTCTTATGGCAAGAATAATTGCGAAGATGAATAACAGCGGCATAGCGATCTTTGCAAGTTTTTCTATACCTTTTGAAATCCCTTTATACAGCACTGCAAAATTTATTGAAAATGTTAATAGCATTAATAAGTATGCAGGCCAGATAGAGGTGAATGTTTGTGATGTTGTAATTCCTTGATAGCTGGAAAGAAAACCAGTCATTGTCTCTTTGGTTTCGTTTGAGTACAACCCAAGAATTGAGAAAATACTAAAACCAAGAGTCCAGGATTCTATGTATGTATAGTAAATAAGGATTGTAATAGAGATAAATAATCCAAGAGCACCAAAATATTTTGCAAGTTTATTTTTCCAGAGTACATCAAACATTCCTGGCGCGCTGCCGTGTCTAAATTTTCCGCCATGTCTTCCAATTCCCCATTCAATCCACATGAGTGGAATACCAAGGAGTAAGAAAAAAATGAAATACGGTATCATAAAAGCACCACCGCCATTTTGGGCTGCCTGAACCGGGAATCTTAGAAAATTTCCCAATCCAACAGCATTACCAGCTACGGCTAAAATCAAACCTATTTTGGTTCCCCACTGCTCACGTTCGCCGTTTAGAGCCATCAAACCTCCTGGAAATTAAGGAAATTCTAAAAATCAAGTGTGAATATGAAAACTTTGAAGGTTAATATCAAATAAATTTGAAAGGATAAATTGGTGCTCTAAATCAAACTTCTTAAAACAGTTAAAAAAACATTACAATCATTTTTATTCTTTAGTTAGTAATTAGTAAATTTGGATGGTTAAATAAATAGGATATGCAATGGCAAAAAAGTTCGTTTCCAATAAAGATGAAACTGTAAGAATGTTTAAGAATGATTTTATGGAATCACTATCAAGAGTACATCCTTCAGTTCCACTGATAATATTTGTTCCAGTTATAATGTATATGTTATACTTATCAATTTTTGATTTTAAAATTGGTGTTTTTTCCATAATAGGATTGATAGTATTCGGATTGTTCATCTGGACAATTACAGAATATTTACTTCACAGATTTATCTTTCACCTTGAGTTAAAAAGTAAAATAGGTGCAAGGATACATTTTATTTTTCACGGTGTTCATCACGATTATCCAAGTGATTCCAGAAGATTGGTTATGCCTCCGTCTGTAAGTATTCCACTTGCTACATTATTTTATTTCTTATTTAGTTTTTTAATTGGTGATGTTTCCGTACTTCCTTTCTTTGCTGGTTTTTTAATTGGATATCTTTTTTATGATATATCACATTATGCTATTCATCATTTTAATATGCACAGTAAGTTTTGGTTAGCAATTAAGAATCATCATATCAAACATCATTACCAGGATCCTGATAATGGATACGGAGTTAGTTCTCCTATTTGGGATTATGTTTTTAGAACACATTATCCAATTAAAGAAGAACAAAAAGCTTAAAATTATATTTTTAGTTTGGCAATTAGCAGGAGATTACAATTATTAAAAACGGATTTGTGAAGTTTTACTACCTTGTTTTCTTTCTGATTTCACAAATAATGTTTGTTAATTGCCATACTTCTCTCTCCAATGATATTTTTATCCGAACAAATCAAATTGGTTTCTTTCCCGATGATTTAAAAACTGCTGTAATACTTTCAAAAACCAATTTACAGGGTAAGCCATTTTATATCTTAGAAAACAATTCTAGTGAAATAAAATTTGAAGGCAGTGTAGCAGATTCTCCATCAGTTTATGGGAATTTTAATTTTTGTTATGAAATTGATTTTTCAAGTCTAAACACCACAGGCACATACAAAATAAAATTGGCGGATACCGAATCTTATCAATTTCAGATTGGTAATTTAATCTTTAATAATGTAAGAGATTCACTCAGCCTTTTTTTTAAAGCACAACGCTGCGGACCAACAAATCCAATATTGCACCAGCCTTGTCATCTTTCGGACGCCGCCAAAATTATTGGTTATAAAGATTCAACTGCTCGAGATTTAACCGGCGGCTGGCATGATGCGGGTGATTATGTTAAGTTTTTAAAAACTACTGCTTATACAACATATCTATTATTATTTAGTTATGAATTTGATTCCCAAAAATTTGGATATGATTTAGATAAAAATGATGTTCCCGATATTTTAGAAGAAGCAAAAGTTGGGCTTGATTGGTTATTAAGATGTAATGTGGATGATCATACATTAGTCTCTCAAGTGCAAAATGAATCCGATCATGACATCGGATGGCGATTACCTGAAAATGATAGTCTGCAATTTGATCGCCCGGCTTTTGTTAGCATAGGAAAAAATACAATTGGTATTTATAGCGCAGCACTTGCCTTGGCATCTAGAATCTGGAAGGAGAAATTTTATGATGAAAATTTTGCAGCCATCTGTCTAAAAACATCTGAAAGATTTTATTCTCTCAGGAATAATGTACAGAATATTGATACAACATTTTCAAATCATTATCCTGAAAAAGATTTTAATGGAAGATTAGCTCTCGCATCTGTAGAACTTTATAACAGCACTAATTCTGAAAAATATCTTGAAGAAGCATTTGAATATGGCAATAAAGCCGGATCAGATTTCTGGTGGAGTGTTGGGGATATCAACTCTTTATCTCACTATAAAATTGCACTTCACAATTCTGATTTTACAAAATACATTTATCAAAATCTTAAGCACTCTAAAAAAACAAGTGATATATCTTTTCTGCGTGAAGGATTACAGTATTCCTGGGGTACAACAAACTCTTTTCTGGGAGTAAGTTTGCAAACAATTCTTTACAAAAAACTGACTGGTTCCGAAGAGTTCGATTCATTAAATATTTATCAACGGGATTATGTCTTAGGCAGAAATCCGTGGGGTATAAGTTTTATTTACAATATCGGAACAAAATTTTCTAAAAACCTACATTCACAAGTAGCATTTTTTAATAGTGGATATTTACCAGGTGCCCTTACTGCAGGACCTGCACCTTCCAATCTTTTGGAAAAATATAAAATACAGAGACAGAATACTGACGATGATTTTAATTCTCATTTAATAAAGTATTTTGATGATAGAATGGATTATATCACTAACGAACCAACAATTGTAGGAAACGCCACCGCGCTTTTTGTTTTCGGAGTATTAAGTAATTAATATAACATTCTGGAATTTTTCACGTTGATAACCGTTGAAATTGTCAAAAATTAAGCTTGTTGCATAATAATACAACTAAATAATTTTGTCTCTGTTTAGTCCAAAAAAATATCTTTTTTATCCATTTTTTAAGCCTAAACCAACCAAACTAACGGTATAATTATTGGTAAAATTGTAAAAAAATTAAACTATGAAAAAAAGCGTTCAATTATTCCGTTCCGGTATTCCAATCGTTGATAACGCTTGGGGAGGATTTTATCACGGCGGAACATATTTATTAGTTGGTGAAAAAAAATCCGGCAAAACTTTATTAAGTCTTCAATATGCTGTAGAGGCTGCAAAGAATAAACAAGTTTGTCTTTACTTCACAAACTCTCGCCCTAAAGATTTGATAATTCACGCAGCATCCATTGATATCGATCTTGAAAATTACATTAATCAAAATACAATTATTGTTGTACGTGTTGCACGACCAACAGAAACCACTGAATTTAAAAGCAGGGATGAATTTTTAAGTGATTACCTCCATGATATTATATCTGTAATCAATCAGTATAATCCGACAAGAATAATATTTGACGAATTGACACCGTATGTGGAGTATGAAAATCTTAATAGTCTTAGAGAATCATACGGTTCGATGATTGAATCAATTGAAGATTTAGGTATTACAAGTCTATTTATTTTAAGGGAACCTGCGGCTCAATCTTCTAAAATGATTTTTAATGTTTTGAATTCATTTGCAACAGGTATAATTCAGCTTCATAAAGCCGAAGATAGTGAAGAACAGCAGCCTGGCATAATTGATATCACTCCAAATATCGGGCATACCGAAGGAAAATTTAAAGCAAATTATTTTATAGAACCTTACAAAGGTATTACCACAGATTTTAAGAGTACCAAACGATCAACCAGAGAAAATATCTTACCGGAAATAACAGAATTGATACCAACCAAGACAGGCGGTTCAAATTCTCCGGAATATTTAGTCCCAAACATTTATAGCATTAATGATTTTAAACTTATTATCAATAATCAGATCGCATTGTATAAAACTACAGGACAAATGTTTACAATTTTGTCACTCAGCCTTAATTTAACGAGTCCATCACTACCACGAATCTCACTTGAACAATTAAGCTATTCTGTAAAATCAGTTGCTCATAAGAAAGATAAAATCTGCACAATCGAGGATAAAATTTATATTCTTATAACTAAATCTGATGATAAATTAATTGATGATTTCATTTCAAAAGTTCACCGAACATTAAGCAGCAACGGATCAACTAATGTATCTTATTTAATGTTAAAAGTAAATGACTCTATGAATAGTGCTGATGATGTCTTCAAAGAATTTGAAAGTGAAATTGCCAGAATTCAATTAAATCAGAGATAGAATTGACTATAGAAGATGAAATTATTTTTCTATCAATTACTTATTCTGAACCTAACTTTATTTAGCACTTCTATTTTTTCTCAAAATTACAACTCCTCTAATTATAAAGCAGAAGCTCTTCAACTGATTAGTTCGGGACGGTATGGTGAAGCGATAGACGTATTAAATAAATATGTCTCTGCAAATCCAAACTCCGCAGAGGGATTTAATTTGCGTGGTGTGTGTTACGAAAAAAGAGGTAACTATGAATATGCTGTTTACGATTTTCGAACCGCGAAAAAACTTACACCCAACGATGATGAAATCTCATCAAACCTAAACAGAACAACTTCTGATTGGTACAAAATCCTTTACAATAAAATCGAAGGACATAAAAGAGAAATTGCTATCAATTCCAACATTGCTAAAAATTATCTTGAGATAGGGAAGTGCTATAAAAATTTAGGCAACTGGAATGAGGCTGAAATTTGGTATGATATATATTTAGAAAAAGAAACTGCTTCTTCTGATGAGATAATTCGTTACTCTGAAATATTAGCTAAGAACAACCATATTTCTAAAGGTGAACCAATTTTAAGATCTTACACAGAACACTTCTCTGATGATCATAGATTGTGGTCAAGATACGGATACTTTACACTTTGGCTTGGTAAAAATAAAATTGCAATCGAAGCATTTACCAAATCCTTAGAGATACGACCATACTTTAAAGAAGCGATGGATGGATTAGATTTAGCCAAAGGTAAGGGATACATTTACTCTATTAACGATACCACCTCGCGGTTCAATTATGGAATGCAGCCAACTGCTAAGCAATATGAAATTGATAGATTATATCGTGTTATAAAAAATAATCCTTCCGATAGTGAGAGTAGATTTAAACTTGTTGATGAATTGATTACTGCAAACCGATTTGAAGAAGCGTATGAACAATTACGAATTTTATCATCGGACTTTGCTGATCTAGACAGATTTAAAGACTTATGGTTAAAGGTAACTACGCTAAGAAAATCCTATTACGCGGATCGCATTAGATTTTATGAAGAAAAGTTGAGCAAAGATCCTGCGAACAAAGAAGCACTTTTAGAATTAGCAAAATTCTATTCTTATAATAATAATTATACGTTGGCTGCGAATCTTTACAAAAGTTATCTGTTAAAATATCCGAATGATTATGAAGTAAGATATAAATTAGCGCAAATTTTAATGTGGCAAAATAATCTTTGCGAAGCCGCTGCGGAAGCTGAATATCTGCTTAAATCATTGCCGGATAATAAAAATTATGTGTTATTGGCTGCTCAAATCAATTATTGGTTAGATAAAGATTTAGTTTACACACAATCACTTTTTGAAAAAGTATTGGTATTGGATTCCCAAAACAGTGAGGCTATGTACGGATTGGCAAATCTTTATGTCCGAAGTAACAAACTTGCTGATGCTGAAAAATTAATTAATAAAATATCTTTGTATGATAGCTCTACTACAAAATTTGTTTTACTCCAAAAAAGTCTTGAAGTCGCGAAAATTCAAAATGAGTTAGTTGAATCTAATAAGATATTAGAGGAAGCAAGAATGTATTCTTCAAATAAAGATTATGATTCAGCTATAAAATCTTTTAACGAATATCTCTTAAATGATCCAAATAATAAGTCAGTAAAACTTGAGCTGGCTAATGTTTACATTGCAAATTTCGAATTGAATAAGTCAATAAAAATTTATGATGAGTTGCTGAAATCAAACAGCGATTATGAAATAGAAAAACAACGTGCAAAAGTTTATCTATGGAATGGTGATTCGCTTTTAGCACTTAAAGAATTTAGAAAATTGAATCAAAAATATCCTGATGATGTAGAAGCTAAATTACTGCTTGGTGATGCTTATTTGCAAAATGGGCAAGTGCAAAATGCAAGAATCGTTTATGAAGATCTTCTACTTAAATCTCCGGACTCGCATATAATTAAAACACGTTTAGGGTGGCTTGGCGGAAGCGATAAGTTTTCATTTGAAAAATTTCCAACATATATACAATTAATTCCCAGAGCATCATACTTTACTGATAATACAGATTTTGGTTATTCAAACCTTGGTTTTGGTTTTGATTTAGGTGTAACAAATTTTCTTACTTTTGGGTTATCTGCTGCACGTGGTCAACTATCATCGGCTGAAGATGATTTGAGGTTTAATCAGATTAAAGGATCAGCGTACGTAAGATTTAACGAAATATTTTCAGGAGTTGGCAGCTTTGGACAGACATACTTTGTTAATGATCTCCAAGAAAATATTATAGAACTGTCTTTAACTGCGCAGAAAAAAAATATTTTTAATGTTACAGCATTCTTAAATTATTCTGATGCAGCGTTTATACTTTACTCACCATTTTTAGTTAACACCAGATTGAATGCGTATTATTTTGGTCTTAATGGCGAATATAAGTTTAAAAATAATTTAGTTGTATCCGGAAAATATTCATACATAGATGTCTCAGATGATAACTCAGGAAATCAATTTGTGGCAAGATTAGGAAAAGTTTTTGAATCCGATATAACTGCCGGTTACGAATATTATTTCTATTCTTTTAAAACAGAAACTCAGCTTTATTGGAGTCCGAAGAATTTTGAATCACATTCTATCTGGGCAGATTGGATCCTTTATAAGGATAACACATTTGATTTTACTATTGGCGGCAAAATTGGACTAATCCTACAAAATGATTTTATACTCTCCGAATTTTATGCTTCAATTAACTATCAAATTGTAAAAAACCTTCTTTTTCAAACTAGATTTACCACAGGAAGTTCGTTTAGATCCAATACTGGTTATAGATCAAATTCTATCCAGGCAAGTTTAATCTGGGGATTGTAAACTTTTACTTATACAATTTTTTAGCAAAATCTTAATTTTCGCTCTTGTTTGATAATGATACACAATAAATTTAAATCCAATATTGGTATTATTATTTTGTAAATTCATTCGAAATAAATGTTAAATAAAATGAAGATAATGGCATTATTATTGAAAAATTTGAACAAATCATCATCCGAATAAATGAAAATAAATCAGCTTGTCGATCGTGCTAAAATAACTATTTCGAACAGGGAAGATGAGAAAAAAGGAGAGAATCTCGGGCAAAAATATTTACGAAGAATACTCGTAAGCGGTATTGTTTCTCTTTTACTGATCTTAGTAATAGTATATACTTTACCTTACACCATTTTATCATTCAGTTCACTATTTGAGTATTCAACAATTATTGCTCTTGTTATTTTTCTTTTCATCCTTCTTGTAAGATACTTTGCCATATTAATTATGGCATATTTATACCTGAATGAATACACATTTTCTGATACGAATGGTTATGCTCCATTTGTTTCTATAATAGTTCCCGTTTTTAACGAAGGTAAAATAATTAGAAAATCAATTCTATCTCTGCTTAATCTTGATTATCAGAATTACGAAATAGTTGTTGTTAATGATGGTTCAACCGATGATACAAAACAAGTTGCTGAATCTATGGTTGGTTTTCAGGATGGTAAGTACGGAAAGATTAAAATTTCATTAATCAATCAGCCAAATTTGGGAAAAGCACGAGCACTAAATGCCGGCATATATTTTTCAAAAGCTGATTTTCTTCTTTGCATGGATGGAGACTCTCAGCTTGCCCCGGAATCTATAAAAGTTGCAGTACGACATTTTATACATCCTAAAATTGGTGCGGTTGCTGGCAATGTAAAAGTTCTTAACAGAAAAAGATTTTTTACAGATCTTCAGGCATTGGAATATATTGAAGGCTTAAATATGGCTCGCAGTGCACAGAGTTATATTAGACTGGTAAATATTATTCCCGGTCCAATTGGAATCTTTAGAAGAAAAGCGATAGAACAAGCAGGTTATTATTCAAGTGATACTTATGCTGAAGATGCTGATTTAACATTAAAGATTTTATCAAAAGGCTGGAAGATTTATTACGAGCCAAAATCTATTTCTTATACTGAAGCTCCTGTAACATTACAGCAGCTTCTAAAGCAAAGATACAGATGGACGAGAGGGATTCTTCAGTCATTACGAAAACATAAAAAATTAATGTTTAACCCTACAGTTAATTTAGGGCACACATTTATATTATGGGTAATGTCTTATGAAGCTCTTATTTGGCCGACAATGAATATAGCAGCAAATGCATTTTTTATTTTTGCAGCATTATTTTTTGGATTTTCACACTTGATCTTTTTCTGGTGGGCAGGATTAGCAATTTTAGATCTTGTTACTGCGCTTTATTGTGTTGCGGTAGAAAAAGAAGAATTTAGGCTAATCTGGTATGCAATTATTTACAGAATGTTTTTTATTTTAATTATAGATATTTGTAAAACCATGTCAACTATCGAGGAATTTCTTGGAATCAGAATGACGTGGGGAAAATTAGAGCGAAGTAGTTCACCTAAATCAGATACAATTGCAGTTAATACTAATTAGGAAATTAAATGGAACTTATCCCGATACTATCTACTATTATTCTTGTTGCCACAATATGTACCTTCATATTGGCAATCGGGGCATATATTCTTTATAAAGTTCGAGAGGGAAAACCACAGCATAGTTATCAGACTAAACCCGCAACTGTGCAAGGTGAACTTGTTGTTCCATCAGAAGCAATCTATACTAAGGATTCTACTCGAGTTGAACGCACAAATATTAAAAATGTTGAACCTGGAGTTACAAGAGAAGAATACACAAAGCAGCACCAGCCATCACAATCAAAACATACGCCTGAACCTCGTGGATATAAAATTGAAGAAGAAAAAGTTGAGAAACGAAAAGTTCGGGTTAGACCGCAAGAAAGATTTAGTGATGAAAATAAATTCCTGAAATACACTTCTGAAGGTTACATACCTACGCAGGAAGATAGAAATTCAGGGGAAGTGAAGTGGCGGTAAATAATTTTTTTGGTATAAGGATAAATCAATTTTTTATCTTTGTTTCGGGTTTCGTTATACTCATTTCAGCGATTCTTGTCTATTATTTTATTCTTCGTGGAATCTACGGTCGATTCGACACTTCAGAAGTTCTTCCTAACTCAAATATTATAGAAGATTTTTTATTTGGTAAGGAACCGGAAGTTGCAATTCTTTATTCCAAATACACAGAAAATACTTTACCAGTCGGCAGTACATGGCTTAATGATAATTTATCTACGTGGAAAATATTTCTTGATAATCTAAATCTTAAATATGAAATAATTTCAGATCAGAAAATAGAAAACGGAGATCATCAAAAGTATAAACTGATAGTATTACCGGGAACAAAATCTTTAAGTGAAAAAGAAGCCTTGCAGATAAAAAAATATTTAGAAAATGGCGGAAGTGTTTTTGCTACAGGAGGAATCGGATCATATTCCAACGATGGTAAATGGCGTGGATGGGAATTCCTTAATCAGGTTTTTGGAGTGCAATTTTCTCACGAACTAAAACCAAATGAGTTTTCTAAAATACATACAGTGTGCGGAAGCCTGCCAATTACTGCAAATATTCCAACCGGATTTCCTCTAAAAGTTGCAACATGGGACAGACCAATGGCAGTTGAAGTTTTGGATCCGAGAACCACTCAAGTAAGTTTTTGGTACAACTATAGAATGGATGATGGACTTGTTCGTGAAGAGATTAAAAAATCTGCAGGCATAGCTTATGGAAATTTTGGCAAAGGAAGATTTATGTGGATGGGATTTGAGTTGAATTCCATAATCGGTGTGCAGGAGGATTACATTTATTTTGAAAGACTTTTTAATAACTCAATAAAATGGTTAATGTATTTTCCGATTGCGTATGTAAGAGATTGGCCTACGGGATACGAAGCCGCTGCAGTTGTTGCTCCTGTTCTTACAAACGATGTTGATAACATCAATAATATTTTGCCGATCATAAAAAATGAAGGAATATCTGCCACTTTTTTTGTTGATCCGGCAACAGCGGAAAATAACAGAGAACTTGTTAGAAAAATTTCTTCCTATGGAGAGATAGCCGCGTTGGTTGATATTGGTTATTTAGCCTCTGTGAATGATAGGTTCAATAAGCTTAATTCATATGCAGAACAATCTAAAAAACTAAGTGCAGCAAAAGAAACCTTAGAAAAAATTTCCTCAAGTAGTGTCTCAGGTTTTTTACCATACTACGGTTTGTTTGATCAGAATACTTTGAATGCAGTAATTAATTCAAACTACAAATATGTTCTTACAGATTCTCTTACTGATCGATCAGTTCCTAAAACAATTATTCGTGGTGATAAGAGAATTGTTACGATGACAAAAACTGCGCGTGATGATTATGAAATTATAAGAGATTTTGGATTAACTCTTCCGGAATTTCAATTTTATACTTATCAGGAGGATTTAGATCGGGTTCTTTTTGAAGGTGGTATGTATATCTTAAAACTTCATACAGAATATCAATGCAGAAGTGATTATGCAAGTGTGTTGAAAGATGTAATCAAAGATCTTAAAAAGAAAAAATTCTGGATTGCAACTGCAAATGAAATTCAAAAGTGGTATGAAAAAAGAGATTATATTGAGATCAAGGCTGATAGAAGAGGTAAAACTCGTGTAGCATTAAAAGTCTCAAATCCGGGTATTGAGGCTATAAATAATCTGGTTATTGATCTTGATCTAAATGACTTTGCACAAAACATTACAATCGGTTCAGAAATTATTGGAACTAAAACTGCAAGCGTAAAACATTCAGCTGGCTCACAAATGGTTTATTTATTTATTGATGATTTAAAACCAGGCGAATCAAGGCAATATTATATTGATTATGACAAGGTCGCTTTTTAATCTAAAAAACATCTTAAAAAATTGTTCAAACATTCTAACATATTTTCATTTCTAATTATCGTTTGTGGAATTTTAATTTCACATAGTACGATTATAGCTCAACCTAAAATTGCAATTCTATATTCTGAATTGACTGAAAAAATTAATAATTCAAATTCTGTTAAAGTTATCGATGCAATCACTGCTTGGGAATTGTTTTTAATGCAGGATAAAATTCCTTACACTGTTATTTATGATGAGGATCTTGAATCCGGAATAGACGATGAGTTTGATATTCTGATATTACCTTCTGTAAATTTTATTTCAAATGAACAGATGGAAGAATTGCAAAAATTTTTAGCATCCGGCAAATCAATCATTAGTTCGGGTTCAAAGTTATTATTTCAAGAGAATATTTTGAATGAGTATCAAAATCTTGAAACACTTTTTGGTTTAAGTAATTTAAAAACTATGGATTCAGATAATTTAAGTTTCAGCCATTCACTAACACCAAATCATCTAAATCAATTTAGTATGTATGATGATTTGATATTACAAATCACTAATAAGAATCAAGTTTTATTATGCGAAGAAGTTAATATCAATCAGTCTGCTTGCGGATATATTTTATACGATACTGATTTTAATTCAAGGAAATCATCGATCTTATTTGGAACAGTTGGAAGCAGCAGATTTTTATGGACTGGTTTTGATCTGGGTGATGTTATCGGCGGTAATTCAGATTTAAATGCCTTTAAACAGTTAATCTCAAATGCGATAACATGGATGGATAATCAACCGGATGTTTATATTGCAAATTTTAATGAGAGTCTGTCTTCACCTGTTATCGTTACTCTTCAATACAATAACGCTCTGGAATTAGAACTGATTGATGTTTTGCAGAAAAATAATATTAGACCAAATCTAATTATTACACCTGATCAAAAAGTTTCAAAAGAAATGCTGGACAAATTTAGCACCGATGAAATAATTCTTGAATTATCGGAAAGTAATTTTCCCAGCAGCTACTCTGCAAATGAGTTAATTGACAACTTCAATCGTGATAATGAAATAAGTATATCTTTAATTCTTGTTGAGAAGAAATTTTTAGAAAATGGTGATTTAAGTTTCATTAGCGATGCAGGCATCAATAAAATTCTTTATAAAGAACAGGCACCTGGTCTTCCTAAAATTTTACATAAGGAGTTGTTGGTAATTCCATACGCAATATCAGAAAATATCCCAAGTTCCAACAATATGGTTAACTTTTTGAATTATAACCCCAAAATCAATTGTGATATTAATACTGAAGATGAATTACTTGGGAAGATAAATCACATAAAATCGCAACAGTACAATTTCACTACTCTAAATGAATTAGGTAAATGGTGGAACTTAAGAGAGCGAATTACTTGTGAAATTAAATATCCTTCTGAAAACGAAATTGAGATTTGGTTAACAAATAAAAATTCAATTCTTCTTAACGATCTTAATGTTTTTTTTAACTCTGTTAAAAAAATTGATAGAAAATCTTTAACAATCTCTTTGAATAACTCATTGTTAGAATACTACTTCGACAATGCTTCTGGTGCAATTGTTATAAAATTAGAAAATATTATTTCTAACTCGTTAAACAAGATCAAAATTAATTTTACTTTGATATAGAATGATTATTTGCAATCAGGATCAGATAAAAAATGAATATATGGTTAAATAAAAGAAGAAAAATATTTGTACTTCTAATAACATTGCTTCTTCTCTTTTCACAATCTTGCGCCGATCTTTCTTCTGATCCAAATCAAATTACCAATTCATCCAATTCCAAAATTCAAATAACTTCACCATCGAACAACGGAACTTTGATGGAAGGTTATAATGAAATTATTTATTCTTTAGCACAGCCAAATACCATCAAATTTATTGAGTTATATATCAATGGCACATTTGTTATAAATATTCCTCCAAACAGTAACGGTACAGCACCATCAATCAGCATCCAACTTGATTCCACTTACATCGGACAAAAATTAAATTTATATTTAATTTATTACGATACAGACGGCACATCGCAAAAAAGTAATACAGTAACCGAAGTGCTGGTAACAAATGATAACAGAGTTCCATTTAAACCTTATAATTTAGCTTTATTAAAATTCAATGATGGATCGGTCAATATTAGCTGGAAAGATTCTTCACGATATATTGAAAAGTATGAACTTTGGCGCAAAGTAAATCTTGATGGTGAATATTTATTGCATGAAGAGCTTTCTGGTAAAGCATATAATACCAATGATGATGTTCTCGATACGAGTAAAATATATTTTTATAAAGTTCGGGGATACAAGAGTTCGGGATTTTCAGATTTTAGTGATGAAATAAACACAGCCGGAATAATTTCATCAGTAAATCTTTTACCTCCGACGAATCTTTCTGCGAGTGTAAATGGAATATCTAACGTTCGTTTAAATTGGATAGACAATAGCGATAATGAAAACTATTTTGCTGTTCAAAGAAGTTCTGCAGGTGGAATCTTTAATCGAATTGCAGCAATTCCAAAAAACTCTGCGACCTATCTGGATTCAGGGAATGGAATAGTAGTCGGTTCCACATACCTGTACAGAATAGTTGCATACAGCAATGAGGATTCAGCTATAAGTAATACAATTAGCATTAAGATTACTTCCGACATTTTATTACCGCCGACAAATCTTACTGCTACATATAATAGTTCAGTTAGAGTTATTCAATTAAATTGGAATAGTTCAGACAATAATATTTTGTATTTTGATATCGAAAGAAAAACTGAATTAATCGACTTTACCCTTTTACGCAGAATTGACTCGAATAATAATCTTTATCTGGATTTTAGTGTTGAAACAAATAAAGTTTACACATACAGAGTAAGAGGATATGATTTGAATCGATTTTCTGAGTACTCAAATGAAGTTACAATCTCTACATTTTAATTAAGTGGTTTTAATAAATTGGAAATAAAAAATAAAGAGTGGCTGTATATACTTGGCAGAAATTCCGATTACCATGGTGACCCGCTCATTATTTTAGATGAATCATTTGAAATAGTATTTACTAATCAAAAAGCCGCCTCTCTTTTTCTTATTGATGACCATCATATTACCTTAGAACAGGTTTTTGAAAAAGAAACGGTTAATGAACTAACAGATTTTATCGGACCAGTAATTAATACCTTCCAAAAAAATATTTTTAAAAATATTTCAGTCAATTTAAAGTCAGGAAACAGTTCCGCATTTGATTTATCCATCGAACCAATTCAAACTGAAGAAACGTTAAATGTTATAATAGTTTTTAGAAGTATTGAAAATATTAATGCATATGATCTTTTGAGTAAGATTAAAATTACTTCTTTCAAAAATATTTTATCTGATAAAAATAATCCTGCGAAAACAATAATATCGGAATTACAAAGCCTGGCTCCATTTACAATAATTTCTTTAAAGAAAGTTCAACATATAATTGATCAATATGATTACCCGATTTGGATTAAGGATGTTGAAAGCAAACTGTTTGCCATCAATAATACTTACGCTAGTATTTTAGGGATTGAAAATTCTTTTGCATCGGGTAAAAAACATGAGACATTTTTACCGCCTCATCAGAAAACAATTTATAAAATGATGGACCAATATGTTATTCTTAATTCGCAGCAAATAATTTTAGAAGGATTTAGTAAAAAAGTTAAAAATTTTGAAGTTATTCAGAATATTATTCAAGTTCCTTTAGTAGATAATTTTAATAAAATACTTGCGATAGTTGGTCTAATTGTTGATAATCAGTATGATTATTATAACTTTTGGGGAGAAAAAGAATTCTTTAGTGCTTTAGTTAGTAGTTTCCCAAAACCTTCGGCATACATAAATTCTGATGGGGTGATCAAAGGATTTAATGAAAAATTCAAAGAATTCTTTGAGTTAGAAAATGGACAAATATCTGATAAAAGAATTGATGAAATATTTCCACCTAATGTTGTTAGTAAAATCAATTCATTTATTCAAAATGATTTAATAGAAGAATCTTTTCAATTATTTGAGGTGATGACTCCTGCTGATTCTTCACAATCTAATGTTCAACTGTTTTTATTAAAAATATCAAATTCAGAAAAACATAAGTCAAATATTTTTGTTACGATTGAAACGCTTGCTGACACAATAAATTCTGAAGACGAACTCCAAAACATTTTAATGCATAGAGGAAAGATGTTCGAAATTTTAATACAAAAAAATCCTGAACCAATTTTTGTTTACGATAAAGAAAATCTAAAATTTCTTGAGGTAAACGATGCTGCAATAAAATTGTACGGATACAGCCGTGATGAATTTCTTCAAATGGATCTTACTGATCTTTATGCACCGGAAGATATTCAGACCTTATTAGATTCTTTTGGTAATGAATCATCGGAAGCTAGATTCAGTAAACCCTTTAGACACAGAAAAAAAAATGGTTCAATTGTTCTTGTAGAGATAAGTAATACTTCATTCAAGTTTAATGATAGAGAAGCTCACTTTAATATTGTTAAGGATATTACTGATAGTATAGCAAAAGACAAACAATTTCAAATGCTCAGGATTATTTTTAATGAGTCCGATTTAATGATTTTCAGCACCGATTCTTCCGGCTTTGTAACATTCATAAATAAAAACGTAACAAAAACCCTCGGTTACACTAATGAAGAAATTCTTCAATTATCCTTTGCAAGTCTTGTTGCTGATGATGACCGTGGAATTGTAAACACTTCAATATTTCAATCTCAAGTAAAAGATTCTGTGGTCCTGAAATCAAAATTTAAGGATGCACATGGAAATAATATTGAAGCTGAAATTTATGCATCTACGATTCTTGATTTTGATGGTGGTATTGATTCATTTACAATTATAGTAAAACCAGTTTCAGAAAAATCAAGTACAACCGAACCAAAAGAAATCGTTAAAGAAGTAATTAAAGAGGTTGTAAAAGAAGTTGTTGTTGAAAAACCAGGCAGCAGCAGCCAGAAAAAAACTCTTATTCCCGATTCAAATTTTCTTTCCGGAATGTTTCATGAAATTTTAACTCCAATTAATGTAATAATTGGATTTTCTCAGGAATTAATAAGCAGTACAGAAAATCCTACTGAAGAACAATTAGAGGCAGCCGAAATAATTAATCAAAACCGCATTAAAATGATGGATACGATGAATGCCGTTGTTGAGTATTCAGATATAATGCAAAATAAATCCCCACTAAAAATTGAATATGTAACGATAACAGATCTTATCGAAAAATTAGATAACAACATAAAAGACATAACAGGAATAAATGATATTCAGTTTGCATATGGCAAAATATCTTCATCCTTAAAATTTAAATCAGATACGCAAAAATTTGAAAACTTTATTCTTTCATTAATTAAAGTTGTATCAAGATTAAGCAAAGACAAAAAAGTTTACTTCTCAGCTTTTACAGTTGATACAGAATCATTTATTATCGGCATTAGTGATCAGTACGGCAATCCTTCTGAATACGTTGCCAATGTTCTTGAACAGGTTTTTGGTAATGATAAAGATCCTAAAGATTTTGGCTTGCCTAAATTAACTACCTATTTTGGGAGAATACTTCTAAAATATTTAGGTGGAAAATTTTATAAATCGTCCTCAGATACCTATCGAAACGAAACTGGATTTATTTTTCCGATCGTATTTTCGGATATTTCAAAAAATAATATATATGATTCGGTTAATGAAGTTATCTCTTCAGTGACTTCACAAGAAAATTTTAATGAGTATGATATTAATGCTTCAGTTAAGGTTGATGTAGAGCAAGAAGATTATTCTCAAGAGACTTTAGAAGTAAATGATAAAGACTTAGATGAAGGTTACACTAAAGATGATACAGAAGAATTAGCTTCTGACTCTTCGGATGATATCTTCAAACCTGTCCAGCCAATTTCACAGGAACTACCTTCAAAAATAGTTGAAGAAAAACCAGTTGAAGATGAATCAATCCAACAGGAAATACACACATTTGAAAAGTTGAATCAGAGTGCACCTGAGGAGTTAAGTGATAGTGAATACAGCCAGCAAGAATCCGATGTTGAAGAAGATGTTTCTGAAACAATTAAAGATGAATTAAGTTCTGATGCTGATAACTTACTGGGAGTTAAACCACCACAATCATTAGATCTAACAAAATTAAACTGTCTTTATATAGAAGATCAGGTTGATTCTCAGATTCTATTTAAAGTGCAAATGAAAGAATTACATGATGTTAAGTTTGCTGTAAGTTTTGAAGAAGCACAACAGGTAATGCTTAATTATCAATTTGATTTTATTGTGATGGACATAAATTTACAAGGTGAGTATAACGGACTTGATGCGTTGAAAATTATAAAAACCATGCCCGCATTTAGTTCAATTCCAATTATTGCCGTTACTGCTTATGTTCTTCCTGGTGATAAAGAAAAGTTTATTGTTGCCGGATTTGATGATTTTATATCTAAACCAATTTTCAAAGAAAAGATGATAGAATCTTTGGAAAAGATATTTCTCTCAAAGTACTAGATCAGTTTTACTTTTATGTTTAATCCTCTTAATTCTAATAATTAAGGAGATTTTTTATTCCTCCCTTGACATTCTCCCGTTCCCGAATTAAGTTAGCATACAAATGTATGGCAATTATTTTATAAAGGTATGATTATGCAAAAAGAGCTAACTACAATTCAAAAGAGCATTCTGGATTTTCTGATTGACCAAATAAAAGGAAAGGGAATTCCACCAACGCTTGCTGACGTAGCAAAACATTTTGGATATAAAAATCGTGCAACCGTGCAGCAGCATTTTCAAGCAATAGAAAAGAAAGGATATATCAGAAAAAGTCCAAAACTTTCTCGCGGTATAGAACTTACTCTTGAAGATAAATTTTTTGTGCCACGACCAATACTTGGTGAGGTTGCTGCAGGAAATCCATTAACTATTTATCCTGATGCAATTGATACAGTAAAACTTCCAACAATAGCCAGAATGCCGCAAGATTCTTTTCTGCTTCGTGTAAAAGGTGATAGTTTAAAAGATGCATATATTTTTAGCGGCGATATTGTAATCGTAAACCCAAATCTTGAACCGAAGAATGGACAAATTGTTGTTGCAATTCTTGATGACGCTGCAGTTGTTAAAAGATATTATAAAAAGCGAAGTGAGATTGAACTCGTTTCTGAAAATGCTGAGTACAAACCAATAGTTATAGATAAGAAATATGCTTCCTTTAAAATCGTTGGAATTGTGGTAGGTATTTATCGAAGTATGGAAAAAAAAGCAGGATGAATTTTTATAATTGATTATAATATCAAAGAAAATTATTCTGGTTCGAAATATTAAATCACAATCGAAGGTTATAAATGAAAAACACAATTCTTGTCTTATTGTTATTAGTAATTGTTTCTGGATATTCATTTCAAATAATTGCACAATGTTCAGATGCAGGCGTTTGTTCAGTGGGACATACAATGGGGGATGACAATGATAATATTCTTGGTGTAAATGTGGGATATAAGTTTGGTTTAAGCGGTAAGGAAGATGATGTGAAATATCATTCATTTCAGCTTGGCGCGATTTATAATGTTTTTGAAAAAACATCACTTCAAATGTCTATACCATATAATATTCAGTCTGGTCCATTAGGTGATGTAAATGGAATTGGTGATTTATTAGTCAGCATTACACAAAATGTTATATCGGATAATAATTCATCTCTTGATGCATCAATTGGAGCAAAATTTGCTACTGGTGAAGATAACGCAGATAACTTACCGATGGCATATCAATCAGGTTTGGGATCAAACGATATTTTATTTGCATTAAATTATTCTTACCATAATATAGGGTTTGGAGTTGGTTATCAACTAGCTGGCGGAAGAAATAATAACGTTATAAAATTAGAACGTGGCGATGATTTATTAGTAAGAGCTTCATATAATCTTATACTGGATAAGATCAGGATCACACCTCAACTTTTATTAATTAAGAGATTAGCTAAATCAAGTATTCTTGATACTGCATCAACATCATCTACAGAAATTTTTGTTGAAGTAGATAACAGCGATCAAGCTCAACTTAATTTTCTTACATCTTTTCAATACGAAATAAATAAAAGTTATTCATTGTTTGCTGATTTTGCTATCCCATTTATTAAACGAGAAGTAAATGTGGATGGATTAACAAGATCATTTAGTGCTTCTATTGGTGTTCAATTAAATTTTAATTAATAATAATTCAATGGTATCGATAAAATTTAACATAGGTACCGCAGGCTGGTCTTATAAAGATTGGGTGCCGAATTTCTATCCTAAAAACCAAGCCGGTGGATTTGATTGGCTTCAGTTTTATTCGCATTACTTTAACTGTGTTGAAGTAAACTCAACATACTACACTTATATAAGTCCCAAAGTCATTGATGGCTGGATTAAAAAAGTTGAAGACTCAACTGATTTTATTTTTCACATAAAACTACATCAGGATTTTACACATAAAAGAAAGTTTGATCAACAAAACATAAAAGCTGTTCATTATAATCTTGAACAATTAAGAAAATCAGAAAGACTTGGTGGATTGTTAATCCAATTTCCTTACTCTTATTCGTTTGATGGAAATTCTGTTCAGCATATTCAAAAATTAAGAGATATTTTTTCTGATATAGATTGCTTTGTGGAAGTCCGTCATTCAAGCTGGAATAATAATCGTGCTTTAGAATTCTTTAAAGAAAATGATTTAACATTTTGTACAATAGATCAACCACAAATAGGGCAGGCGATTGAGTTTGATCCAATAATAACAAATGATAAAGCTTACATTAGATTCCATGGAAGAAATATTGAAGCGTGGAAAAAATCTTTATCTAACTTTGGAAAACCCCAGACTTATGAAGAACAAAGTTCACGTTATAGTTATCTTTATTCGCCAGGCGAGTTGGTTGAGATTGAGCAGAAGATTAAATCAATACAGCAAAAAGTTAAAGAAGTTAATGTGATAATGAATAATCATCCACAAGGGGATGCAGTTGCAAATGCATTTGAGTTAATTCATTTACTTGAAGAGAAAACCAAAGTTGAAATGCCAATAACAATCTTAAAAGCTTATCCAAGATTGGAAGAGATGCTATTAAATTGAAAGTTACTTTATTGTTTGATTTTTAATGATTATTTTTATTTCAAAATAAAGAAAGATGATTATGGGTGATTACAAAGATATTATTACAGTTGAACCTGGTAAAAGAGGTGGCAAACCTTGTATCAGAGGATTGCGCATTACAGTTTATGATGTATTGAGTTATCTTGCATCAGGAATGACAATGGAGCAGATCCTTGCCGATTTTCCGTATCTTACGAAAGAAGATATTTATGCTTGTCTTAGTTATGCGGCAGATCGTGAAAGTAGAATTACTTCAGCTTTTTTATGAAATTACTTTTAGATCAAAACCTTTCGCCAAAATTGGTTGAAAGTCTTAATAAAATATATCCAGGTTCTGTTCATGTTAAGGAAATAGGTTTAGATAGAGCTTTAGATGAAGATATTTGGATTTATTCTAAAGTAAATAATTTCATCATTATTTCTAAAGATGCAGATTTTGCAGAGCGTAGTTTGCTTTTGGGATTTCCTCCGCTTGTTGTTTGGATAAGAAAAGGAAACTGTACAACATTAGAAATAAAGAATACTTTAATCGAAAATTTAAAATTAATTACAAATTTTGTTTCTGCTTCTCAAACTGGTCTTTTAAATCTTTATTAGCTCTATAATAACTTCCACAAATTTTTGATTTATCACTTTCGAATTAAATTATGCGTATAATATTCCATCTCGATCTTGATGCATTCTTTGTTTCGGTAGAGAGAATACTCGATCCCAAACTTAATGGTAAACCTGTAATTGTTGGCGGTGATCCAAAGTATGGAAGAGGAGTTGTTGCTGCTTGCTCTTACGAAGCACGTGCTTTTGGATTACACTCAGCGATGCCTATTAGAAATGCTTACAAACTTTGTCCAAACGGAATTTATTTACATGGACATGGCGATGAATACACAAGATTTTCTAAAACTGTAAAAAATGTTTTAGAACTATATGCACCTTTAATTGAACAAACTTCTATTGATGAATTTTATCTTGATATGACAGGCACACAAAAAATGTACGGCTCGATGTTTGGATTTGCTACAAGACTGCAAAAAGAAATTTGGGATAAAATTGGATTGCCAATTTCTATTGGAATCGGAAGCAATAAAACTATCGCAAAAATTGGTTCTGATTGTATGAAACCAAAGGGAATTACCTACATTATCCCGGGAATGGAAAAAGAATTTCTTGCACCAATGCCTGTTGAAACAATTCCAGGTGTTGGTAAAGTTACAAAGCAAAGTTTAAACTCACGTGGAATTTATACAATTGGCGATATCACAAAACTTTCATCAGATTATTTTGGGACAGCATTTGATAAATATGGAGTTGATCTCTGGCGAAAAGCTCACGGTGAAGGAACAGAATATTTAACTATCCAGAGAACCAGAAAAAGCATATCACGAGAAACAACCTTTGGCAATGATATTACAAGTGAAGATGAAATTAAAAACACTTTGTTTTATCTAACTGGAAAGGTTGCACAATCACTACGAAAAAAAGGTTGGGAAGCATCTACAATAGACATAAAACTTCGTTATACAGATTTTCAAACATTAACTCGCGCAAAAACAATTAAACCATCTGATGATGATAAAGTTATTTTTGAAACTGCCTGGGATTTAATGAAGAATGCAAGAACACGAAGAGTAGGTGTAAGATTGATAGGAGTTGGTATTACAAATTTTTCTCCGTTAAATGAACAAGAATTTCTATTTGAAGATTATGAAGTTAAAAGAAAAAAAATGCTTAGAGCTGTAACAAGAATTCGTGATAAGTTTGGATATGAATCTTTAATGTTCGGTAGAACTGAAGAAGATAAAAAACTAAAAGTAATGGAAAATTATTTTCAAGTATAAATCACTTTTTCATCCCGGAGGCCAGTTCATTTTTCTACCGCCAAGTAAGTGCAGATGTAAATGATAAACTTCCTGTCCACCATTTTCTCCACAATTAAAAACTAACCTAAAACCATCTTCAGCTATGCCCAAATCTTTAGCAATTTTATTTGCAGCATCAATCATGTCTCCAAGCAATACGGCGTGTTCGCTACCTTTTATATCAGTTACTTTTGGTATCTCTATTTTAGGAATAATTAAAATGTGAACAGGTGCTTGTGGATTGATATCTTTAAATGCTAACACATTTTCTGTTTCATAAATAATATTAGCAGGAATTTCCTTGTTAATAATTTTAGAGAAGATAGTTGACATTATTCATCCTTTTCAATTCCATATTTTTTCATTTTATTATAAAGATGGCTTCGCTGAATTTCGAGTATTTCTGAAGTCTTACTAATATTCCAGTCATTAGCTCTAAGCTGTTTAAGAATAAAAACACGTTCTGCTTTTTCTTTAAATTCCTGAAATGAATTACTAGTATCAACAAGTTCATCAACAGATTGTTGATTCCCTGCAAACATTATTTCTATATCCTTGCCAGAAATTTCTTTTTTGTCGATAATTATAATTATCCGCTCAACAATGTTTCTTAACTCACGCACATTTCCAGTCCACGATTGATTCTGTAAAATTCTAATTGCATCATCAGAAAACTTTGTAACGGGTTTTTTATGTTTTAATGAAATATCATTCGTAAATCGTTCAACAAGAATTGGTATATCTTCGGATCTCTCACGAAGAGGGGGGACAACAATTGGAATTACATTCAATCTATGAAACAGATCTTCTCTAAAATTCCCTTTTTCAATTTCTTCTTTAAGATTTTTATTTGTTGCCGCAATTAAGCGTACATCAACATCTATCTTCTTTCCTCCGCCAACACGCTCTATTCTTCCGTCTTCAATTGCTCTTAAAACTTTTGCCTGTGCCTGATGAGACATATCGCCGACTTCGTCTAAAAATATTGTTCCTTTGTGGGCAAGTTCAAATCTTCCAATCCGCTGCTGAACGGCACCTGTGAAAGAACCTTTTTCATGACCGAATAATTCTGATTCAATAAGTTCATTTGGTATAGCTGCACAATTTACTTCAACAAATGGTTTATCTTTACGTTCGCTTTTTTTGTGGATAGCTCGTGCTACTAATTCTTTCCCTGTTCCATTTTCTCCTGTAATTAAAACTCTAGTGTCAAGTGGTGCAACTTTATCAATCATTTGCAAAATATTTTGGATAGCTTTACTCTTTCCAAGAATTTCACCATCACCTATCCAAACTTTTTTAATTACTTCGTTTTCTTCTTTTAACGATGCGCTCTCAGTTGCATTACGTACGCTTATTAAAAGTTTATCGCGATCAATTGGTTTTTCAAGGAAATCGAATGCGCCCAGTCGTGTTGCCTTAATAGCATTTTCAACGCTGCCGTGTGCAGAAATAATAATAACCGATACCGCGGGTTTTTGGTCTTTTAATTTTTTTAGAACTTCAAATCCGTTCATCTCAGGCATTTGAATATCCAAAAGAACAGCAGAAAAATCCTTAGCAGAAAATTTATCTAACCCTTCATTTGCACTTATTGTAAAATCAACAGCATAACCCTCATATTCGAGGATCATGTTTATGCTTTCGCAGATTTGAAGTTCATCATCAATAACTAAAACTGATTTCATATTGTAACTCTTAAAAATCTAATTGAACGTAATAAAAATATTTGTGATGGCAATAACTCTTTATTCTCTTTAAGTAAGGTTCCGAATAATCTGCCGTAATCATTTACATCAAGATCCCGTATATCAACACTCGATTGAACTTTAAAATTTTCTTCAAATGCTTCTACAAAATAACCAATTAGCTTTCCTATGTCAAAGATGTTTGATTCGTACGATAGAAAAGCACTACCGAAAAAATGAGCAAGTTTATCTTTATCGCCATAATCATTTTGTGGAGTATCAAAAAACAGATAGCTAGGAAGATTTTTATTCTTTTCTAAAAAGGTATTTTCATCCGCAGATGTTAATGGAAAGTTAACGCTTGCACCAATTAATGGAATCTGAATGGGAACTTCACGATACGGAACCGTTGCAAACATTAAAGCAAGTAAGGCATCAGAAATATTTCCGTTAGTATAGTTTACAGCTTTTGCAAAAATTGAATCAGCGGCTAAGACATCTCCAATTTCATCTCTAAGATTGGTAAAATGTTCGGAAGCTATATAACTGGAAATATAATTTACTGTTTTGGATAGATTACTTTGCTGGGGAAATGAATTGAGAGAAAAAAAAATAAGTAAAAGGAGAATGCGCAATTATTATTCCTCAGAGGCTTTGCGAATTTCTTTCGAGAGTTCGGTTAATTTTGATAGGTAGGACTTTTTAATTCTACGAACGATTTCTCTCGTAATTTCTTCACTATATATATGCGAAGTTTGATTTCTATCCTCAAGCATATCTAGGAAAACCTCTTCATCTTTAATCAATCCAAAACGAAACGATTCTTTTAAGGCCTCTTTTGGTGATTTAGTTGTTATGCCTTCAGCAAGGAGGAAAAGTCTAAGTGTTTTCCACAAAAGTACGAAAGTAAATTCAAATCTTTGAATGACCCCATCATTATCTAATTGATCTTTAGCTTTCTTGATCCCAGTATTTAACTTTGACAAAGCTTTGTTAAATTTTTCTATAGAATAGTTCAGTTCATCTTTCATAAATAATTTTCCCTGTGTTAAGAATAATACTTTTGAAAGATTTCTCAACACCATTTAGATACACTAAATCAATTTTATGCAGTCCAATAATTTTATCAATTTTCTCTAAGAATTTTCGTTTTGTACGAAAGTCAACTCTATTTGAATCGATTGCAATGTCGTAGTCAGAATTAGAGGAACTTATACCCTTACCACGTGAGCCAAATAGAATAACTTTCTTAGGATCAAATTCTTTAATGATGATCTCAAGTATCTTATTTATTTTATTTTCTTTCATTTTATAATAATTTTTTTTTACTCATACAAAATTAAAGAAAGATAGATCAAAAATCTTGTTATGTCTGTATCACACCCGGATTAAACTTAGATATTTCTGGATTGTTATTAGCAACTTCCAAACACATTGAAATCAATTCGCGAGTTTGTGAGGGATTTATAATCTCATCAATCCATAATCTTGCGGCAGCGTAAAGTGGTATACTTTTTTCATCATAAGATTTTTGAATATCATGCAGAAGTTTCTTTTTATCCTCATCGCTGAATTTATGTCCGCTCTTTTCTTCCTGCTTTAATTTAATATCCATTAAAACACTGCTTGCCTGATTACCACCCATAACAGAAATTTTTGCGTTTGGATAAGCAAAGATAAAACGTGGATCATAAGCTTTACCGCACATTGCATAATTACCTGCACCAAAACTATTTCCTGTTATTATAGTTATTTTTGGTACAACAGAATTTGCCACAGCATTTACCATCTTTGCACCGTCTTTAATTATACCACCATGTTCAGCTTTACTGCCAACCATAAAACCAGTTACATCTTGCAAAAATAAAAGTGGAATTTTTTTCTGGTTACAATTCATAATAAATCTTGTTGCTTTATCCGCGGAGTCAGAATAGATAACCCCGCCAACTTGCATTTCGCCAAGCTCAGTTTTTACAACGCTTCTCTGATTAGCCACGATACCAACAGCCCAGCCATCAATTCTTGCGTAAGCAGTGATTATAGTTTTACCATAGCCAGCCTTGTACTCATCGATCTCAGAATTATCAACAATGCGAGAAATCAATTCATAAGTATCATAAGGTTTTAAAGTATCTTCAGGTAAGATTCCAAGAATCTCTTTTGTTGGATATTTAGGTAATTTACTTTCTGATCTATCAAATCCTGCGTTTTGTTTCTTTCCAAACTTCTCAACCAAACTTCTTATTTGTGCAATACACTCTTCATCATTTTTCATTATATAATCTGTAACGCCGGAAATATTTGATTGCACTTTTGCACCGCCAAGTTTTTCATTATCAATCACTTCACCAATTGCAGCGCGAACAAGATGAGAGCCGGCAAGAAAAACTGAGCCTTCACCTTCAACAATTAATGCTTCATCACTCATAATTGGAAGATAGGCTCCACCAGCAACGCAGGGTCCCATAATTGCAGCTATTTGAGGAATACCCATAGAAGACATTTTAGCATTGTTGCGAAAGATTCTTCCAAAATGTTCTTTATCAGGAAAAATATCTTCCTGAAGAGGAAGGAAAACTCCAGCACTATCAACCAAATAAATTATTGGGATGTGATTTTCCATTGCAATTTCCTGTGCGCGCAAATTCTTTTTTGCAGTGATAGGAAACCATGCGCCAGCTTTTACAGTTGCATCATTTGCAACGATGACGCAATCACGGTTGTGTATTTTCCCAATTCCATAAAGGGTGCCCGATGAAGGAGCGCCGCCATATTCTTCATACATTCCGTAAGCGGCAAAAGTACTTAATTCATAAAACTTTTTGGAATCATCAACAAGTAAATTAATTCTTTCACGTGCGGTTAATTTACCTTTAGCTTTATGTTTTTCAATTGCTTTCTTTCCGCCGCCCTCCTTTACTTTTTCTTTTATTGCTTCAAGCTTACGAAGTAACTCTTTTTGATAATCCTCTCGTTTTAAAAAGGTTTCATTCTCTTGTTTAGGTGATCCAATTGATTTCATAGTATTGCCTTTATTTAGAGAATTGATATTATTGCCCACAAATATATTTGTTTACAATTATAAAAAGTAATTATTTACCATTTTCTTTCTTAGATAATATGTTTTTTAGAATGGTATAATTTTAATCATTTTTTTGTTCTTACAATTTATACTATCTTAAAATAGCAAAACATTTTAATTGAATTTATCAATAGTAAACTAAAAGAACGTTTTAGGTTATATGATGTTATTCCAAAAAATATATATTTCCACAGATTTTTCATTTACACTACATTGTTGTTGCCCGCATTGTTGCTGTTAGAACTTTATTAGAGTCTAACCATTTTCAATTTATTTCATTAGTCCAATAAATAATACATTAAAGAAATTATAAAAAGTATATTATGATTTATTCAAAAGAAAAAAGTTATTTAGATTTTGCAGAAAAACTATTGAGCAAAAGAGAAACTCATTTATGCAGTTCTTCATTAAAAAAAAATTCAATCGATTTTTTAAATGAATTAATAGATTTTCTGTTTCCACACTTTTCAAGTCGCGATTATATTTCGAAAGAAGATGTTATTGCAAAATTACAACTGCTTGAAAGAAATCTTACTTCGCTCTTGAAAAACGTTGTTGAACTGCAAGATGCTGAACTTAAAAATATCACTGAGAAGTTTTTATCAATGCTTCCTGTAATCCATGATAGATTGTGGCAAGATGCTGAAGAAATTCACAATGGAGATCCAGCAGCAGAAAGCATAGATGAAGTTATTCTTGCTTATCCCGGATTTATAGCAATCACAATCTATCGAATAGCTCACGAGCTTTACAGTCTTAAAGTACCAATTATACCACGAATATTTACAGAACGTGCTCACGAGAAAACAGGAATAGATATTCATCCGGGAGCTCAGATCGATACTCCATTCTTTATCGATCATGGAACTGGAATTGTAATTGGTGAAACAACAAAAATCGGCAAGCATGTAAAAATATATCAAGGTGTTACACTAGGGGCTTTAAGTGTAGATAAAACATTAGCTGATACAAAAAGACATCCAACCATTGAAGATGAAGTTATATTATATTCTCAGGCAGTAATACTTGGGGGAAAAACAACAATTGGGAAAAATAGTGTAATAGGAGGTAATGCCTGGATAACACAAAGCATTCCTCCCAATTCAATTGTTACCAGTACAATGGAAGTAAAAGTACGCTCATCAAATGATAGATTAGACATAATTGACTTTTCAATATAAATAATAGGAGCTAGTATGAAATACAACAACATTCTTGAAACAATAGGGAAAACACCTCACTTAAAAATAAATCGACTTTTTGGGAGTGATTATGAAGTGTGGGTAAAATTAGAACGAGCAAATCCTGGCGGAAGTATTAAAGATAGAATTGCACTTTCAATGATTGAAGATGCAGAGAATAAAGGAATTCTAAAAAAAGATACACTAATAGTTGAACCAACTTCCGGTAACACAGGAATTGGGTTAGCTATTGTTGCAGCAGTAAAAGGTTATAGGCTTATTCTTGTAATGCCGGAATCTATGTCTGTAGAGAGAAGAAAACTTATGTCTGCTTATGGTGCTGAGTTTGAATTGACTCCACGTGAATTAGGAATGAAAGGTGCAATTGAGAAAGCAACAGAAATCGTTTCAAAAAACTCTAATGCCTGGATGCCGCAGCAGTTTGATAATCCCTCAAATGTTGATGCACATATTAACACGACTGCACAAGAAATTTTATCAGATTTTCCTGAAGGAGTAGATTATTTAATTACCGGAGTGGGAACAGGTGGACATATGACTGGTGTTGCAAAAGTTCTTAAACAAAAGTTTAGCGATATAAAAGTATTTGCGGTTGAACCTGAATTATCTCCGGTTATTTCAGGTGGAAAACCAGGTCCACATCCAATACAAGGAATCGGTGCAGGTTTTATTCCAAAAAATCTTGATGTAGATATATTGGATGGCGTGATCCAGGTTAGCAAAGAAGCAGCATTTGAATTTGCACAAAGAGCGGCTAAGGAAGAAGGATTATTTGTTGGAGTTTCTTCAGGTGCGTCATTTGCCGCAGTTGCAAAAAAATTAAAAGACATACCCAAAGGAAAAAAAATTCTTACATTTAATTATGATACTGGTGAAAGATATCTTTCTATTGAAGGATTGTTTTAATCATTTAAAAACCCCTTCCTTTTGGGAAGGGGTTGGGGTTAGGTTTCCTTTAACAAATCTCTTGCGATAACAATTCTTTGAATTTCTGATGTGCCTTCTCCAATTGTAAGAAGTTTTACATCACGATAAAATTTTTCAACAGGATATTCTTTTATAAAACCATATCCGCCAAAAATTTGTACAGCTTCACTTGCTGCTTTTTCCGCAATTTCACTAGCAAAAAGTTTTGCTTCTGCAGCTTCTTTTGTGTTTGGAATCCCAGCATCCTTCATAGCCGCAGCACGATATGTTAACAATCTTGCAGCTTCAATATTTGTTGCCATCTCAGCAAATTTAAACTGTATTGCCTGAAAATTAAAAAGTTGTGTGTTAAACTGTTTACGTTCTTGAGAATATTTTAATGCAGCATCAAGTGCGCCTTGAGCTAATCCAACACTATTTGCAGCAATTGAAATTCTTCCGCCTTCCAAAACTTTCATAGAATTAATAAATCCCATTCCTTCTTCACCTAAAAGATTTTCTGCTGGAACTTTGCAATTTTCAAAAGCTAGTTGCGTTGTATCGCTGGCTCGCATTCCAAGTTTATTTTCTTTCTTACCAATTATCAAACCTTCCATTCCTTTTTCTAGAATGAATGCTGATATTCCTTTTTTGCCAGCTTCTTTATTTGTTATAGCCATAACAACATAAGTTTCACCAACAGTACCGTGAGTTGTAAACTGCTTACTTCCATTTAAAATATAATGATTACCGTTTTTTACAGCGGTACTTAATAATCCGGCAGCATCACTTCCTGAAGAAGATTCTGTTAAACCCCATGCGCCAATTTTCTTTCCGCTTGCAAGATCAGGTAAATATTTTTTCTTCTGTGAATCATTACCAAAAAGATTTATATGATTCGTGCAAAGTCCATTATGCGCAGCAACAGAAAGCCCAACAGAAGGATCGATTTTTGAAAGTTCTTCTATGATCAACGCATATTCTACGTATCCTAAACCTGCACCACCGAATTCTTCAGGAACAAGAATACCAAGGAATCCAAGTTCGCCAAGCTGCTTCATTATTTCCATTGGAAATTTTTGTGCTTCATCATATTCCATAATAAAGGGACGAATACTTTTTTCTGCAAATTCTTTTATTGTGTTGCGAATGATGATTTGGTTTTCTGTTAGTTCAGTTAAAAATGGTGCTTGTTCCATTAAAGTTCCTTTAAATTCTGTTTTTAAATTCTGTTTTTAAATTCTTCAATTATTTCTTCAGCAATCTGGTAAGGTGAAAGATTGCCTAAGATTACTTTTTGTAAAGATAAATTTAGGGAATTTTCACCAGTCTCACTCCACAGTTCATCTTTTAATTTATGCTCAACAATTTCTTTAATTCTAACTTTTGCTTGTGTCTCTCTTTTTTGAACAAAAAGATTTTTTTCTCTCATAAAAAATTTGTGTCGATCAATTTCAGTTGCAATATCATCAACACCCTTATTTTCTGAAGCAACTGCTTTAATGATATTTGGTAACCATGAATTTGCATCGTGATCTTTTATCATAAGTATAGTTTGAAGTGCGGTGTAAGCTTGCTGCGAACCAGGACGGTCGCTTTTATTCAGCACAAAGAAATCTGCAATCTCCATCAAACCGGCTTTCATTGCCTGAACTGAATCACCACTTTCCGGAACAAGTACCACGATTGTTGTATCAGCAGCTTGAGCAATATCAAGCTCAGACTGTCCGACTCCAACTGTTTCGAGCAATATTAAATCAAATCCTGCCGCATCCAAAACGTCAGCCGCATCAATTGCTTTTTTTGATAAACCCCCAAGGCTGCCACGAGTAGCCATACTGCGAATAAAAACTCCATCGTCCATTCCGATGTCTGTCATTCTAACTCTATCGCCAAGCAGTGCGCCGCCGGTAAATGGAGAAGTTGGGTCAACTGCGATTATTCCAACTTTTTTATTTTGCTTTCTAAAATGTTTTGTAAGTTGATTTGTAATGGTGCT
This sequence comes from Ignavibacteriales bacterium, assembly GCA_038214015.1. Lineage (GTDB taxonomy): Bacteria > Bacteroidota > Ignavibacteria > Ignavibacteriales > Ignavibacteriaceae > IGN3. The sequence goes on from JBBQSH010000001.1 coordinate 46,266, forward strand.
TTTGCCCGCTCCCGGAGGTCCGGTAATTCCAATACGATATGCATTGCCAACTTGTTTGTGAATTTCTTTTAAATACTCCGATGCTGAAAAATTATCTGATTCGATGATAGAAATAGCTCGTGCGATTGATCTTCTATCTTCTTTATAAATTTTTTCAATCAGAATATTATCAATCATATTAAACTAAATTATTTTTAAAAAATTCTACAGTAGCTTTTAATCCATCTTCTAAATTTGTTGATGGTCGCCATCCAAACTTATTAAACAATTTATCCGAGGTTATAACACTTCGTAACTGTTCACCTGCCGCCGTTGGTCCATGCTTCTCTTCTTTGTTAGCCTGAGTAATATTATTAATGAAATGAAATAATTGATTAACATCAGTTTCAATACCTGTCCCAATATTGTATACATCTGATGCTTCATCTTTTAATCCAAGTAAATTGGCTTTTACTACATCGCCAACAAAAACATAATCTCGAGTTTGTTTGCCGTGACCGTTAATGATTGGCTGCTCATCTTTAAGAAGTTTTGTTGAAAAGATTGCAACTACTCCTGCTTCACCAAATGGATTTTGTCTTGGTCCATAAATATTTGCATAACGTAAAATTGTATAATTCAGTTTGTGCTCTGAATTGTAAAAGTATAAATATTTTTCAACTGCAAGTTTGGAAATTCCGTAAGGTGATTTAGGCTGTTGATTATGTTTTTCATCGGCAGGGAAGTAGTCCTGCTCTCCATAAACGGCCCCGCCCGTGGAAGCGAACATAAATTTTTTAACACCGAACTTAACACAGTTCTGAAGTAGGTTAATCGTACCAAGAATATTTGTTGTAGCATCAAACTCTGGGTCTTTTACTGATCTTCGTACATCCATTTGTGCAGCATGATGATTAACTACATCAAACTTTTCTGTTTCAAAAAGTTTTTCTAAACTTTTATCACAAATATTTGCATTAACAAACTTTGCTTTTGGGTTTATATTTTTTTCATATCCAGTTGAAAGATCATCCAGTATTACAACATCATGTTCTTCTTCAATAAATGCATCAGCAATTTGGGAGGCAATAAAACCGGCACCGCCGGTAACTAGTATTTTCAATTATCTATCCTTATATAATTTGTTTTCGTTAATATATTCTAAAACTTTTTCTGGTACGAGGTAATAAATTGGTAAATCTGCATGAACACGATTACGAATATCAGTTGCACTTATCTCAATACCGCGTGTTTCTACAAAGTGTGCCAATTCAACATATTTATCTACATAATCAATTGGATGAGATGACTTTCTTTTTAGTACAACCACATTTGCTAACTTAAAGATTTCATCAGGATCTTTCCATGTGTGGAATTGAAAAATATTATCATAACCAATTATCAGATCAATTTCATCATAATATTTCTTAAATTCTCTAAGGGTATCGATTGTATAGGATATCGTATGCTGCTTTATTTCAAAATCGGAGCATTCAAAAAAAGGTATTTCATCCAACGCTAATTTGAGCATATTTAATCTGTGTTGTGCAGTGGAAGCTTTTGCATGCTGCTTGTGCGGAGAAATGTAAGCAGGAATAAAAATAATCTTTTCAAGATCTCTTATTTCTTTTACAGACTGTGCAGTAATTAAATGTCCATTGTGTATTGGATCAAATGTACCGCCAAAAATTCCAACTTTACTCATTTAAGCAAGTCCTTATATTCTACAAAAAGATGTGTAAATCGTTCGTGCATTTGCTGAGAGCAATATTCTATGCTTTTCTTTTGGGATAACTCCAGATAAAGTTGTTTGAAGTTATTGATGCTTCTTACAAGCAACACATCATTTACAATGTGCATAAAATGTTCGCAGGATTTAATCCGGCTTAAAAAATTATTGTAATCAAAATCACTTAAAACCAAACTGCCGATAACTTCTTCTGAGTAATTATTAAATCCTAATACGGCAATATTATTTTCTTTATCCTTTGCAATAACAAGCGATTCTTTTTCAATGTTAAGCAGATTGAAATATTGTTCATAGTCAGAAGGTCTGATATCAATTACATCAGAAAAAACAATGAGATTATTTTTATACAGCGAAAATTCTTTAGAGGAAAATTTCTCAAAAATTATTTTCTTATTTGATAGATCCTTAAAAATTATTTTACAATTATTATTTTTTAATTCATCCGGAAGTTTATCTTTTTCACCTTCATCCCAAATGCAATAAATATCTATTTTATCTGCTTTTCCATTAAGATTTTCCAGAATATTTAAATATAGAGTGGAAGTAAGAAATAGAACATCCTCTTTTTTAAAATTATTTAAATTTTTATGCAATTCTTCAGCGTTAAACGCATAGAATGGAATAATGTAAATTGCTTTAGAATTCATTGTCAGGTTGTTTGCAATAATTTTTTTATAAAATCTCTATAGTTTTCTACATCCATTTCATAATAGGTTTTGCTGGCACCGTTAGAATTTCTTAATTGAACTTTTCTGAAAGCAAGTGTTGTAGCCGCTTTAATATATGTTTTTCTTGTACGCTCATCAAACCAGCCTTTTCTTTCTCGCTGTGGAGAACTTAAAATAACTAAATGTGATTCAGGAATAACCCCGATTTCAGATTCTTCCTTGAGTTCATTAAAAATGGTTCTTCTTTCACCGCGCAAGGAAATTGAAAAAGTAGAAAGAAAAATTATTATCGAAACAAACATAAACAGATAACCCATTGGAGCAATATTTTCATAACTAAGACTGAAGTTCCAGAATGAGTGGATCATCAATGCCATCAATAATCCAACGAATGCATAGAAGACCTTTTTAGATACCGGTTTAAATTTTGCTAATCCAAGAAACGCGCCAAGAGTTGCTGTTGAAACGCAATGCATAACTGCAGAGAAAAGACTTCTGACGATTACTAACATGATCCAATTTGCGATTGATTCTCCATAAGTTACGAAGTATAAAAAATTTTCAGTCATACCAAATCCCAGACCAATTGCACCACCGTAAACTATACCGTCCGTTATATTATCAAATTTTTTATTGGCGATTGTTATCAGTAAAAAAAGACCTTTAGTGATCTCCTCAACAATTGGAGCAACAACAACTGCACCAAACCTGCTTAATTGAATGCTGTCTCTGATAAAGAGTGAAGCGATCATAGTAAAAAATATACTGCCTATTAACGCAAGAACTATGGCGCCAAGTGCACCCCAAAGATAATTTGTAAAAACAAGTTTAAATGGTTCTCTATCGTATCGATCAAATTTCCATATCAATACTACGTAGATTGACATTGGAATGATTGCAGCTAATACAGAAAAAATTATTAACATTTAATTTTTGGCAATGATAACTATTATTAAATATCTGCTTCAAATTATTGATTTAGATGTGAAAAAACCAAAATTATTTTAGGTCGAAGATTAGAATTTATTTAATAATTTAATTTTATGATGTCATAAATAAGTTGTTTTCTCCTCCTAAAACAGAGCAACCATTAAATTGTGTAATATTTAACTTTTAAAAAATTGAATAATTTCTAAAAATGGCTTAATTGTTTCCAAAAGATAAATATTTGGGGTTAATCATCGTTTGATTATATAGTGGTTCAGTTATATATTAAGCCTCGTTTTTTGCGTGATTTTGCAAGATGATAATTAAAATAACAAATTTAAGCCAGGGGGAACACAATTTTGTTTTTGAAGACAAAGTTGATTTTTTGGATTTAGATAAACCATTTTATGGAAAGTATAAATCTTTTGTAATTCTTAATAAACTGCATGATCAGTTAATACTTTCGGTAACATCGGATTTTAAAGTAAAGTATGAGTGTGACCGATGTGGAACTGATTTCAAAACAAGTTTAAAGAGTGATTATAAAATGATTTATCTCATGAATGAAGAACCTGAAGAAACTGACTCTATTAATGTTAGTTATCTAAGCAGGGATGCCGATAAGATTGACATTAAATCAGATGTTCGTGAATTTGCTTTACTCTCAATTCCAATGAAAAAACTTTGTAAAAAAGATTGTAAGGGTTTGTGTTATAAATGCGGTAAAGATTTTAACAAAGAACAATGTAGTTGCAGCACGGAAGAAATTGATCCGAGGTGGAAGCCTCTTATGAACTTGAAAGATAAATTAAATCTCAATTAAATATAACGGAATGATATCATGCCAAATCCAAAACGTAAGCTCTCAAAGAGCCGAAGAGATAAACGTAGAACACACTATAAAGCAGTAGCTCCTTCGTTAAGCACCTGCGGAAATTGCGGTGAAATGAAACTTGCTCATCGTGCTTGCCCTTCTTGCGGTTATTACAACGAACGCTCAGTGTTTATTCCTAAAAGCTAAGTTTTATAACTTGCTTATCCAATGGATGAATCAGAAGCTAAAAATTCTAAATGCAAAATTATTGTGGATGCAATGGGGGGCGACTACGCCCCTCAAAATACTGTTGTTGGAGCCATTGATGCATATAATGAAAAGAAGGACTTTGAACTTTTTATTATAGGTAAAAAAGATGAGATACTATCTGTAATTAAATCCAATCAACTTTCATTTGATGAAAAATATATTATCCATACTGATGAAGTTATTGAAATGGGTGATTCAGCCACAGCTGCACTAAAATCCAAACCAAATTCTTCAATCGTAAAAGGTGCCCAGTTAGTTAAAGAAGGTAAAGCGGCTGCTTTTGTTAGTGCCGGTAATACTGGCGCAATGATGAGTGCATCAACATTAATTATGGGAAGAATTCCTGGTGTTGGTCGGCCAACAATCGGCGCAGAGATGCCAAACGTTAATGGTATTTGTTATCTTTATGATGTTGGTGCAGGTAAGGATGCAAGGCCTTCACACCTTTTTGAGTATGCGGTTATGGGTACAATATATGCAAAAGAAATGGGTGGAATTAAAAATCCTTCTGTAGGTTTACTCAGCATGGGTGAAGAAGAAGGCAAAGGAAATGAAGTTGCTAATGAAGCATTTAATTTGCTTAAAGACTCAAAACTTAATTTTATTGGAAATGTTGAAGGCAGAGATATAATGACAAAACAAGTTGATGTTATTGTCTGCGATGGTTTTGTTGGCAACATTATATTAAAATTTGGTGAATCTGTTCCAAAGCTTCTTAAACATCTATTAACTAAAACGGCTGAAGCTAGTTTTTTTGATAAATTAAAAGTTGGCATTTCAAAAGGTACTTTAAAAAAATCCTTAAAATCATTGGATTATCAAGAACACGGCGGAGTGCCATTGTTAGGTGTTAACGGAATTAGTATTATTGGGCACGGTTCAAGTTCCCCAAAAGCAATTAAGAATATGGTTTTAAAAGCGCGTGAGATGTATAATAAAAATTTAATTAAAAAGATAGAAAATTCTATCAAACATTATTCACAAAAATAAATATTGAGAAGTTGATGTCAGAAAAAAGATATAATGCTATGATAACAGGAGTTGGAATGTACGCTCCTGATAAAGTTTTAGATAACAAATATTTTGAATCTATTGTAGAAACTAATGATGAATGGATTAGAACCAGAACCGGAATTAGTGAAAGAAGAATTTTGGAAGATGGTGCAACAAGTGATTTAGCAGCTCGTGCAGCGTTAGATTTATTTGAAAAACATAATGTAAATCCGGAAGATATTGATGCAATTATAGTTGCAACAGTTACACCTGATATGTTTTTCCCAGCCACTGCTTGTTTAGTGCAGACTAAAATCGGTGCTAAAAATGCATGGGGATATGATGTATCTGCGGCTTGTTCAGGATTTCTGTTTGCATTACAAAATGGTGCTACACTTATTGAATCCGGTAGATATAAAAAAGTATTGGTAATCGGTGCTGATAAAATGAGTTCTATTGTAGATTATACAGATAGAAATATTTGTATCCTTTTTGGTGATGCCGGATCTGCAGTATTGTTGGAACCTACAGAGGATAAATCTTTGGGAGTACAAGACTCTATTTTACGAGTTGATGGAACAGGTAAAGATGCTCTGTATATGCTTGGAGGTGGTAGCTTAAATCCAGCTTCACACGAAACTATTGATAAAAAATGGCACTACATTTATCAGGATGGTAAAGCAGTATTTAAAGTAGCAGTTAAAGGTATGGCAGATGTTTCCGCAGAATTAATGGAGAAGAGTAATCTTAAATCAGAAGATATTGCATACCTTGTTCCACATCAGGCAAATTTGAGAATTATCGATGCAACTGCTCAGAGAATGGGAATCAGCAAAGATAAAGTTATGATTAACATCGATAAATATGGTAACACAACAGCAGCAACAATTCCATTATGCCTAACCGAGTACTATCGTGATGCAAAAGTAAAAAAAGGTGATAACTTAATATTATCAGCTTTTGGTGCTGGATATACCTGGGGTGCTATTCACGTTGTGTGGGCAATTTAATTTTTAATTAAAAAAACTATTTCAATGTCTAAAAAAGCTTTTTTATTTCCTGGTCAAGGATCGCAATACATTGGTATGGCTAAAGATTTATTTGATAAATCTGTTGAAGCCAAAGAGATGATTAAAACTGCAGATGATGCACTTGGTGTAAATCTTTCATTTATTATGTTTAACGGACCTGAAGAGCAATTAAAACAAACCGAGTTTACTCAACCAGCAATATTTTTGCATAGCGTTATTCTTGCAAGTTTAATTAGAACACTTCATCCAGAAGCCGCAGCAGGGCACTCACTTGGTGAATACTCTGCATTGGTCTCTGCAAATGCTATCCAATTTTTTGATGCGATAAAATTAGTTAGAACAAGAGGCAAAGCAATGCAGCAAGCCGGACTTGATAATCCCGGAACACTTGCAGCTATTGTTGGACTAGATTCCCTCATAGTTGAAGAACTTTGTGAAGAAGCCTCAACTGTTGGAATCGTGCAGTGCGCAAACTTCAATTCACCGGGTCAGATTGTAATTTCAGGCTCGATTGATGGGGTTAGAAAAGCCATGGAATTGTGTAAGGCTAGTGGTGCAAAATTAACAAAGGAACTTGTTGTAAGTGGAGCATTTCACTCTCCATTAATGCAATCTGCTAAAGACACATTGCTTGATGCTTTAGTTTTTACTTCGGTATATGATGCAAGATTTCCAGTTTATGCAAACGTAACAGCAAAGCCAGTTATTAAAAAAGATGAAATAAAAAATCTGTTACACCAGCAAGTTACTTCTCCTGTTAGATGGGAAGAAACAATTAAAAATATGATAGCTGATGGATTTGATGAATTTTATGAAATTGGTCCCGGAAAAGTTTTACAGGGATTGGTTAAAAGAATAAATCCTGATGTTAAATTATTTGGGATAGATAAATATGAAGATTTGGAGCAGTACTTATAATGGAAACTAGCACTCAGTCAAAATTTACAAAAGAGATTAATGGTGTTTATATTGATCCACAAATATTTACCTTTAAGTTTTCTTGCAACTGTGGCGGCGAATGCTGTAATTATGGCGTTTACACTGATCTTAAAGAACACGAGTATATTTTAAGCATAAAAGATATAATCATACCACTGTTGGATGAAACGCAATCGAAAAATATTTATGAATGGTTTGAGGAGCCTGAAGAAGATGAGGATTTTGAGTCTGGTGTAGCTGTTGGCACTGAAATAATAAATGGTAAATGTACTTTCTTGGATAAGAATGGTTTATGCACACTTCAGAAGCTTGCTATGAACGAAGGTGAACATAAGTGGAAATATAAACCGATTTATTGCGTCCTCTTTCCGTTAACAATTTTTGAAGGAGCTCTCACAATCGATGATGAACATATTGACAGACTGAAAACTTGCAGTAAAACTTCGGTAAAAGAAACTACTATCTATGATGCCTGTAAAGAAGAATTAATTCATTTCTTTGGACTTGATAAGTTCAATGAACTTGAAAATTATAAAAATGAATATTTATCCGAATATTATTCCGGAGTTGAAAAAAATGACAAGTAAAGTAGTAGAATCACACAATAAACGAGCTATCGTTACCGGTGGGACAAGAGGTATCGGCAGAGCAATAGTTAAAGAATTAGCTTCAAGAAGCTGCTGCGGAGTATTATTTTCAGATGTTGCTTTTGTCTATAATAGCTGCGACGAATGTGCTGAAGAATTATTGGCTGAGATTGATTATCCTGGCATAAAAATTCATGGTTTTAAAGCTGATGCATCATCTATGGAACAAGCACAAGCAACAGTTGATGCAGCAATTGAAAAACTTGGCGGTGTTGATATCCTGATAAACAATGCCGGAATTACAAGAGATAATTTATTATTAAGGATGACAGAAAAAGATTTTGATGATGTTATAAGTGCGAATCTAAAAAGTGTATTTAATTACACAAAAGCAGTTATAAAACCAATGATAGCGCAGCGATACGGAAGAATTGTAAACATCGCTTCAATTGTTGGCTTAATTGGAAATGCCGGACAATCTAATTACTCTGCTTCTAAAGCAGGCGTTATAGGATTTACTAAATCTATGGCTCGCGAGTTAGCCTCACGAAATATTACAGTTAATGCCATAGCTCCGGGTTTTATTCAAACAGATATGACAAGTAAGTTGACTGAAGAACAGATTAAAAAATTAGTGCAGAATGTTCCCATGTCCAGATTAGGGAGACCAGAAGATATTGCTAAAGTTGTTGCATTTTTATGTAGTAATGATGCTGATTATATTACTGGTCAGGTTATTGCCGTTGATGGCGGAATGACAATGTAATTGATAAATCTATTTGTTTCTTAGATTTTAATTTTGTTAAATTTAAACCAATAAATAATAACTCAAATAAATACAAAACTAATAATAGGAGAATACCATGGATGTTGAAGCTAAAGTGAGAGAGATCATTATTGATAAATTAGGTGTTGAAGAATCTCAAATCACTCCTGAAGCATCATTTACAAATGATCTTGGCGCTGATTCGCTTGATATTGTAGAATTAGTTATGGGATTTGAAAGTGCTTTTCAGATTTCAATTCCTGATGAAGATGCTGAAAAAATCGGAACAGTTGGAGATGCTGTTAGGTATCTTTCAGAAAAATTAGCTTAAATGAAATCGTCGGGATTTATAATCCCGACTTTCTTACCTTTATATGCAATTCTATATCAAAAACGGTTTATGCCAATGAGATGTTATGACTAAGAGAAGAGTTGTGGTAACAGGAATTGGTGCCGTTACGCCTATCGGATTGAATATTCCTGAGTTCTGGAACGCTCTAATTTCAGGGGGAAATGGTGTTGCACCAATAACATATTTTGATGCCTCTAAATTTGACACTCAGTTTGCAGCAGAAATTAAAAAATTTAATCCCGATAATTACTTCGATAAAAAGTCTGTAAAAAGATTAGATAGATTCACACAATTTGCTCTGGCAGCTTCAGTAGAGGCGATTAAAGATTCTGATATTAATTTAGATAAAATTAATAAGGATAGGGCTGGAGTAATTTATGGAAGTGGTATTGGCGGATTGGAAACTATGCAAAATGAGCATTGGAAATATTTTCAGGATAAAAATCCGGGAATGATAAGTCCGTTTTTCGTTCCGATGATGATCTCAGATTTGGCTGCAGGTCAAATCTCTATTCGCTTCGGATTAAAAGGTCCTAATTATGCAACCACTTCTGCCTGTTCAACAGCCTCTCATGCAATCTCAGATGCTTTTATGATTATAGAGAGAGGTTCTGCTGATATTATGGTTTGCGGAGGCAGTGAAGCATCAATAACAGAAATTGGGATTGGCGGATTCAATGCGATGAGAGCCTTATCCACCTGGAACGATAGATATGCAGAAGCATCCAGACCTTTTGATAAAGACCGCAATGGGTTTGTAATGGGTGAGGGTGGTGGAACATTGATAATTGAAGAATTGAATCACGCACTTAGTAGAGGTGCAAAAATTTATTCAGAAATAGCTGGTATCGGGTTAACTGCAGATGCACATCATATAACTGCTCCAGCTCCCGGTGGTGAAGGTGCGGTAAGATCTATGAAGATTGCGGTGGAGGATGCTGGATTATTATTAACCGATATTGACTATATAAATGCACATGGAACATCAACGCCTCACAATGACGTAAATGAAACGAGAGCAATAAAAACTTTATTTGGCGAACACGCATATAAATTAGTAGTTACTTCCACTAAATCTATGACAGGACATTTACTAGGTGCTGCGGGTGCCATTGAAGCTATTGCCACTCTTTTATCAATGAAGCATAGTCTAATTCCCCCTACAATAAACCTTGATAATCCTGATCCCGAATGTGATTTGGATTATAGCGCTAAAAAAGTTACTGAAAAAGAAGTTAATGCCGCAATTAGTAATACCTTTGGATTTGGCGGACACAATGCATCAATTTTATTTAAGAAGTTTGAGGAATAGTTTTGAGTTCGTTTTTTTCTCGTTTGCTTAAATATTTTGGCGTTCGGGAAGAAAGTAATAATTCCCACCAGGTTAAAAGAATACTTACGCCACAGAAGTTTGCCGAATTAGAAAAAATAATCGGTTTTCCAATCAAACATAAATCCCACTACATCCAGGCATTAATGCACAGATCTTTTCTCGAAGAACTTGAAGATGATGATACTTCGAATGAGAGATTAGAATTTTTAGGAGATTCTGTACTAAGCGTTGTTGTAGCTGAATATCTTTTTGAAAATTTTCCAAAAGAGAATGAAGGTTTCCTAACAAAGGTAAGGTCTAAACTTGTAAATAGATTTGCCCTATCAGATGCGGCTGAGGATATAGGATTAGCAAATTTTATATTGATAAATCACAACTTAAGTAACACTTTTGCCCGTGCTTCTAAAACCGTTCTATCTGATGCTTTTGAAGCCATTGTTGGGGCAATCTATTTGGATCATGGACTGGAAATTTCTAAGAAATTTATCCACAGAGTTTTGATCGAACCATTGACAAAAGATGGTGATTATTTGATCGATGAGAATTATAAGAGTCAGCTTTTAGAATATGCCCAGGCAAATAAAATAGATGTGCCGAATTATATAGTTTTAAAAGAAGATGGGCCCCAACACGATAGAGTCTTTACAATAAAAGTAAATATTGGAGAGGAATATGTTGGAATAGGAAAAGGAAAGAACAAGAAAACTGCCGAACAAAATGCCGCAAAAGCTGCGCTCGAAAAAATTCCACACTAAGAATCCTGTAAACTTAAAACGATAAAAAATTGCACTAAAATATCCAGTTTACCCAATCAGAATTACATAGATTTTCCTTAATTTTGCGTAACAAAATTAACGTCGTTTTTAATACTGAAAAATAAATAAGAGAATTATAATGCAATCCTTTCAACATCCTGATGTATTTGAATCACGCCACATAGGACCAAGTACTGATGAAATTAATGAGATGACTAAGTTATGTGGGGTCAATTCAGTTGATGAATTAATTGATCAAACCGTACCTGCAAATATCCGCCTTAAGAATAAATTACAATTAGATGAGCCTTTAAGTGAATTTGAATTTGTTAAGCACTTAAAAAGTATTGCAGAAAAAATCAAAGTATTTAAAAGTTATATCGGAATGGGATATTATCCTTCTATCCTTCCTTCAGTAATACAAAGAAACATTTTAGAAAATCCGGGCTGGTACACTCAGTACACACCATATCAAGCTGAAATAGCTCAAGGCAGATTAGAAGCATTACTTAATTTTCAAACTGTAGTTACAGATCTTACAGCACTGCCCATAGCAAACGCTTCTCTACTTGATGAAGCAACCTCTGCTGCTGAAGCTATGGTTATGTTTTTCAATAACACAAAAAAAAATAAAGCTAACTCGAATAAATTTTTTGTTTCTAATGAGGTTTTTCCACAAACAATTGATGTTTTGAAAACACGATCTATACCTTTGGGAATTGAATTAGTTATTGCTGATCATAAAACAGTAGAACTCACTAATGAATATTTTGGATTGTTAGTTCAATATCCAGCACTTAACGGTGAGATCTATGATTACACAGAATTGTTTTCTAAGGCTACTGTTTTTGGAATATTAAAAGTTGTTGCCGCTGATATTTTAAGCCTTACTCTTCTTACTCCTCCTGGAGAATTTGGTGCTGATTGTGCTGTGGGTAGCACTCAACGTCTTGGAATTCCTATGGGATTTGGCGGACCACACGCGGCTTATTTCGCTACCAAAGAAGATTTTAAAAGAGTTATTCCCGGAAGAATTATTGGTGTTTCTGTAGATTCACAAGGAAACAGAGCACTTAGAATGGCGTTACAAACTCGTGAACAGCATATCAAACGTGAAAGAGCCACGAGCAATATTTGTACTGCACAGGTTTTACTTGCCGTTTTGGCTGGAATGTATGTTGTTTATCATGGTCCAAAAAATCTTAAGTCAATTGCTGAGAGAATAAATAACCTTACTAAAGTTTTAAGCAATGGTATAACTGAATTAGGTTTAATACAGGTTAACAAAAATTATTTTGATACCATAACTTTAAAGGTTGATAAAAACCTTCTTGAAAAAGTTAAGAGTGAAGCAATAAAGAAGGAGATAAATTTAAATTACTTTATTGATGGTCATATATGTATTTCATTAAACGAAGTTACTTCGTTTGAGGATGTAAAAGAATTGTTACAAGTTTTTGCTAAGGCTTTTGGAAAACAGATTGTTAATAAAACTGAAAAAGATTTTCAAAATAATTTAACATCATCTATTGATGAAAAATTTGTCAGGGTAACTAAATATTTAGAACATCCGGTTTTTAATTCTTATAAATCTGAAACGGATATTTTAAGATATATGAAATATCTTGAAAATAAAGATTTATCTCTTGTTCATTCTATGATTGCACTTGGCTCCTGTACAATGAAATTAAATGCAACAACTGAAATGCTTGGTGTTACTTATCCGGAGTTTGGTAACATTCATCCATTTGCACCCAAGGATCAAGTATTAGGTTATCTGGAATTAATTAGTTCCTTGGAAAAAGATCTTGCCGAAATAACAGGATTTTCAGGGGTATCACTTCAGCCAAATTCCGGTGCACAAGGTGAGTATTCGGGCTTATCAGTCATCAAAGCATATTTAGATGATAAAGGTGAAGAACACAGAAATATTACACTAATTCCATCATCAGCACATGGAACAAATCCTGCAAGTGCTGTAATGGCAGGTATGAAAGTAGTTGTGGTTAACTGTGATGATAAAGGAAATATTGATGTAACTGATCTCCGTGCAAAGGCTGAACTGCATAAAAATAATCTTGCAGCATTGATGGTAACTTATCCATCAACTCATGGTGTGTTTGAAGAATCGATTAATGAGATTTGCGAAATTATTCATCAGAATGGCGGGCAAGTTTATATGGATGGTGCAAACATGAATGCACAGGTTGGATTAACAAGTCCTGCCGCAATTGGTGCAGATGTTTGTCATTTAAATTTGCATAAAACATTTTGCATTCCTCACGGCGGCGGCGGACCTGGAGTTGGACCTATTGCTGTTGCAAAACATTTGGTCCCTTTTTTACCCGGACATTCTGTTGTTGATATTTCAAAAGCTAAATCAATCCATGCAGTTGCAGCGGCACCGTTCGGTAGTTCAAATGTTATTATAATTTCATATGCTTATATAAAAATGATGGGTGAAACTGGATTAACTAATGCTACAAAAGCTGCTATCCTGAATGCTAATTACATAAAGGCAAAGTTAGAACCATACTTCAAAGTATTGTATTCAGGCTCTAATGGAAGAGTTGCGCACGAATTAATTTTTGATATGCGAGAGTTTAAACATTCAGCTCACATAGAAGTTGAAGATATTGCCAAAAGATTAATGGATTATGGTTACCATGCTCCAACTGTTTCATTTCCTGTTGCAGGTACTTTAATGATTGAGCCAACAGAAAGTGAACCAAAAGCTGAGATGGATAAATTCTGTGATGCTCTAATTAACATTCTGGCAGAAATAAGAGAAATTGAAAATGGTAAAGCAGACCAGAAAAATAATGTGCTGAAAAATGCACCGCATACTGCACAAATGGTTATTGCTGATAATTGGGCTTATCCCTACGGTAGGGAAAAAGCTGCATACCCTGTTCATTGGACACGATTTAACAAATTCTGGCCAAGTGTTAGCAGAGTTGATAATGCTTATGGTGATAGAAATCTTGTTTGCAGTTGTTTACCTGTTTCTGAATACGCTGAAGAAACAGTTAATTAAATTATCTGAACTATTTTATTTTGTAAGATTTTATAAAATCAAATAATTGAATTAGAAAACAATAACGCTTAGTGTTTAAAAATAAAACAAAATTATTTATAGTATTTGCGCAAATCGTTATTGTTTTCTCTTCGCCAAACTATTCTCAAAGTACCGATTCACTTTTCAATTCTGAATTATATCCATTTATAGTTGATTCAATTGCAATAACTGGAAATGAAAAGACAGAGGAGTTTATAATTTTAAGAGAGTTAAACTTTTTTGTTGGCGATACTTTATCAAAAGTTCAATCATTTTATAATCGGGAAAGAGTTTACAGCTTAGGAATATTTAACCATGTTTACTTCATTCCAACTATTATAGAATCAAAAAGAATTTTAACAATTGAAGTTGAGGAAAGCTGGTACATCTATCCAATTCCTTTTTTAGATGCTAGAGATGGTGATCTAAAAAAACTAACGTATGGAATTTTTTTGCGGATGATGAATTTTAGGGGAAGGAACGAAGACCTTACTGCAAGTATTAGGATTGGTTATGATCCTTTATTTTCTTTGGGATATTATAATCCTAATACAATTGGAAATGAAAATATTTTTGTTGGAGCTCGTGTTGGTTATGCTGATATTTCAAACAGAAGTGTTACAGCAGAGAAACTTTATGGAAAACCTTTTTCACAAAAATCTATTAGCGCAAATTTAACTGTGGGAAAAAGATTTGGATTGTTCAATCGTTTTTATATAAATACAGGTTACAACTATATTGAAACGCCATTCTATATTTCAGGTATTAACGCATCAGATGATAGGATCGATAATCTTGTTGAGTTAGGATTTGGATTTGAACACGATACACGTGACCTGATACAATTTCCCACAGATGGAATATTTTCCAGCCTTACCTATGTGCAAAGAGGTTTAGGCTTAGATAATATAAACTATGGTATTACAAGAATTGATTTTAGAGAATACAGAGAAGTATTTGAGAAACTGATTAGTAAGTGGAGATTTACATCTCGCTTTACTATCGGAAGCGGTGTTCCATATTATGATTACTCCAGACTTGATGGCGGAGAAAAAATAAGGGGACATTATAACGAAAAGTATGAAGGAAACGATTATTATTTTGGATCATTGGAATTTTATTATCCAATTATAAAAGAGTTAAATGTTGATTTAACCTTTATTCCTATCATTCCGGATGCACTTTTATCTTACAGAGTTGGCTTTTATACACAAATATTTGCTGAAACAGGATTAGCAAAATTAAGACATGAGTCTTTTGCAATAAACAAATTTAATTCAGGTTACGGATTTGGAATTACATTACTAATTTTACCTTACCAAGTTTTAAGAGTTGAAGCAGCATTTAATGAACAATTAAAATCACAATTTATTTTTGATCTTGGAGTATCTTTCTAACATAGAACTATATTATTGTTCTTCTGTATCAAAGGATGAAAAAACATTTCAACTTGTTGATGAAGAATATCATCACGCAACAAAGGTAATGCGAAAGCAAATAGGAGATTCCTTATTTGTAACAAATGGTAAAGGTCAAATTATTGAAGGCCTAATCAATTCTCTCGATAAGAAAAGCATTTATGCTAAGGTTGTAAAATCTTATAGTTACAAAGACGGATTAAGCAATTTTATATTTTGCATTCCCAATCTTCGAAATCCGGACAGATTTAAATTTGCCCTAGAAAAGTGCGTTGAGTTGGGAATAACAAATTTTGTTCTATTTAATTCTGAGCGAAGTGTAAGTAAGAGTTTTAATATTGATAGAATAAATAAAATATTATTAGCCGCAATGAAGCAATCACTGCAATCATATTTACCAAAAGTTGAAATCTATGATTCGGTATTAAAGTTTGGGGAATTAAAAGCTGTAAAAGTTTTATTCGAACAGAACTCTGAGAATAAATTAGTTAATCAGATATTTGATGAAACAAAGAATTATTATCTGATATTTGGTCCCGAAGGCGGCTTTTCGGAAAAAGAAATGTTGGATATACAACCCACTGTAACTTTAAATCTTGCAGAAAATAGATTAAGATCTGAAACTGCAATTATAAAAGCTGCATCTTTTATATCTTAATTTTTTTGAATGAAAAAATCATCAAAATATTATCTGTTTTTAATTTTATTGTTTGGACTTTTTTATGGCTGCAGTTCAGCTACAAGGTATTCAAGAACAAATGATAATTCGGAGAATGAATCCAGGGGTAGTGATTTGGCTGCGTTAGAGATTGAAACCGGAACTGCATCTTTTTATGCCGATGAATTCGATGGGAAAAGGACAGCGAATGGTGAAGTTTATGATATGAATGATTTAACAGCAGCACATCCTTCATATGCATTTAATACTATCGTTAAAGTAACTAATCTTTCAAACGGTAAAAGTGTTGAAGTACGAATCAATGATCGTATGCCGAAATTTAAAGGAAGAATTATAGATTTATCTATTGCAGCAGCTAAGAAAATAGAAATGGTTAGTGCTGGAATTCAGGAAGTAAAATTAGAAGTAATTAATTGGGGCAAATAAAATTATAATAAAAAACCCGGCTGATATACCGGGTTAAATTGTTTAAGTTTATAACTATATTTTTTTCCAAAGGCCAGTTTTGATAATGTCATATTTCATTTTTTGTTTACTATCCAGTAAACTCTCAACCTTAGTTTGAGCTGATTTAACATACTCGGATTTATTTTCTGGTTTAGATGAAGTATTTTTTTGTAACTCGGTCATTATAGAAAGTACCTTTGTTTCCTGATCATTACTTAACAAAACTTTTTGTTTTAATATTGAAGTAAATTCCTTTATTGTTTTATCATCTTGAATGACAGTTTTTGATAGGAGATTATTAACTCCGAAAATCAATATCAATGATATTATCAACAAAAATTTATTTAATCTTAAAGTGTTCATTATTTTCTCCTTTTAAATCATGTTACTATGAAAACTAATTTTATTGCTAATTAAATACAACTTAAATCAACTTCTTTTATGCAAGATCCATTCCAACTCAAAGCATTAAAACAAATTGAGTTTTTAACTCAAAAATTGATAAAAACTGGATTTTCTGTTTCCAAGCCGGATAAAAAATTGTACAACTATGAAATAATAGTGAACAGCAATAAAGAGCAGGCAAAATTGTTAGTTTATTTTGGCAAGAAGGGTATAAAAAATGTTATTCAAGCAAAACCTGAATCAAAACTATCCAAAGAATTAAATACGATTGTATTTGGTGAAACTTTTTTTGAATCTGAGCAAAAGAATGAAATTAAGTTCGTTGAATACATCGGTACAGATGAATCCGGTAAAGGTGATTATTTTGGACCATTGGTTGTTGCTGCCGTTTATGTTGATGAGAAAACAACAATGGAGTTGGAAGAAGCTGGAGTTAAAGACAGTAAATTAATTACCGATTACAATATTAAAATTATCGAATCAAAGATTAAAAAAATTATTGGTGATAAATTTGAAATAGTTCAAATTAATCCTGAAAAGTATAACAAACTTTATGAGTCTTTTAATAATTTAAATAAAATTATGGGTTGGGCTCATTCTAAAACGATTGAAAATCTGATAGAGAAAATAAATTGTCCAAATGTAATTAGTGATAAGTTTGGTAATGAAAAACTTATTAAAGATGAATTAAGGAAAAAAAATATCAATTTAAATCTTTATCAAACTCCAAAAGCAGAAAGATATACGGCAGTTGCGGCTGCATCGATATTAGCCAGAGCAAAAGTTGTTGATTGGTTTAATATTAAAAGCAGGGAAGTGGGATTTCAAATTCCTAAAGGTGGTGGCTCTTCAGTTAATATTTCCGCAAAGCGTGTTTTGAATCAATTTGATGATAATTATTTAATGAAAATGATTAAATTTCATTTTAAAAATTCACAAAGTATTTTTAAGAAATAAAAGGATTATAAAAGTAAAAATGGCAAAGAAGAACAGTATAAGAAGAATTGGAATTTTGACGGGTGGAGGTGACTGCCCCGGATTAAATGCAGTAATTAGAGGTGTAACTAAACCAGCGGAAGATTATGGAATGTCGGTTTATGGAATCATAGACGGCTTCGAAGGATTAGTTGAAGGAAAAGCCAAAGAATTGAGCAATGCAGATGTTTCCGGAATTCTTTCAAGAGGTGGTACAATTTTAGGGTCCTCAAATAAAGGCGATCCATTTCATTGGCCTGTAGAAGTGAATGGTAAAATCGAAATTCAAAATAAATCAGAGGCTGCTTTAAAAAATTATAAATCTTGGGGACTTGATGCACTCATAGCAATCGGCGGCGACGGTACGATGCATATTTGTAACAAACTATCCAAGATGGGGATGAACATTGTTGGGGTACCTAAAACAATTGATAATGATCTTGAAGCAACGGACCAAACATTCGGACATGATTCTGCAGTTTACGTAGTCTCTATGGCATTAGATAGACTTCACACGACTGCTTCCTCGCATCACAGAGTTATAGTTGTAGAAGTTATGGGAAGATATGCAGGCTGGATTGCTTTGAATGGTGGTCTTAGTGGTGGTGCCGATATTATTCTAATTCCGGAAATTCCATTTTCATGGGATAAAGTAGCTGAAAAAATTCACGAGCGTGAATTGATGGGAAAAAGATTTTCTTTGGTTTGTGTGGCTGAAGGTGCAAAACCCCTGGGCGGTGAAATAGTCACCAGAGGCAGTGATATTAAAAGAACAGATCCTGTTCAACTTGGCGGCATTGGAAAAGTTGTAGCAGATAAAATTGAAGAAATGACAGGAAAAGAAACACGGGTAACGATTCTTGGACATCTTCAAAGAGGTGGAAGTCCCACTCCGTATGACAGAATATTAGCCACGAAATTTGGAGCATTCGCGATAGATTTAGTTGCCAATCGTAAGTTTGGAAGAATGGTTTCACTGAGAGGAAATGAAATAAAAAATGTGAAGATTGAGGATGCAATTTCTCACCAGAAACTGGTAAAACCTGATGATCAAGCAGTATTTGTGGCTAAGTCTTTAGGGATATCATTTGGTGACGAATAAATTTTGATTTTTTAGCTCCAGCTTATATATTTGGCCTTCAAATTTTCACGGGGTCGTAGTTCAGTTGGTTAGAACGCCTGCCTGTCACGCAGGAGGTCGCGAGTTCGAGTCTCGTCGGCCCCGC
>JBBQSH010000002.1:0-59521 GCA_038214015.1 Ignavibacteriales bacterium
ATTTCAATAATTCTGATATCATTTAATTCCATAAAAATTTCCTGGATTGCCTTTATATCTAAGAAAGAAAAAATTTCTTTACTCATTCTTTCGATAATAATCTCATCACTTTTTATATTAAATCTGGTTAACAACGGCAAAACAGATTTTAATGGCACTATGTTAATGAACTTTTCTCCGACCGTTTATCAATTCTTTAATCTCATACTTCTTTATGGTGGAATATATTTTGCTGTTCTCTTTTTTACCACGCTGTTCCATATTCCAACAGCAGAAGCTTATGATAGAAAAGCCAATGAAGTTTCATCACTGCAATATTTCAGCAAGCTTATCACACAGGTTTTAGATATCGAAGAACTCGCAGAAACTATTACCGATATTACAACCAAAGTTAGCAGTGCGGATGCAGCCTGGATAGTCATCAAAGAAAATAGAGATAGAAAAATTCTTGCAAACAAAAATATTGCTTTGGTTGATGCAGATTTGATAAACCAGTTTTTATTTGAAAGTGGAATTTGTGAGAACATCACTGAAACAAAAATTTGCAGCCTACAAAAGTTTGGTAACAAATCTCAGCTCTCAGAAAAATTCGGAAGCTTGGCGATATCTCCTCTGAGAAGTTATAATGAGATTAAAGGATATTTAATTGCTGCCAGAAAAAATGAGTTAATATTTTATGAAGAAGATAAAACTGCAATAAATACTTTTTCTGATTATGCATCCATTGCAATAGAGAATTCTTTGCTGCTGGAACAATCAATCGAAAAAGAACGACTTGAAAAAGAATTAGATGTTGCGAGAGAAATTCAAAAGAAAATATTACCGGCTAAGGATCCGCAATTCGAAAATCTTTCGGTTACCTCTGTTTTCATTCCGGCTTTTGAAGTCGGCGGTGATTATTATGATTTTTTTGAAATATCTAAAAACAAGTTTGGATTTATAATTGCAGATGTATCCGGAAAAGGAATTTCTGCTGCATTTATTATGGCTGAAGTGAAAGGAATTTTTAGCTCGTTATCCCGAATGATTGAAAGTCCTAAAAATATTTTAATAAAAGCCAATGAAATTTTACAAAACACATTGAACAAAAAAAGTTTTGTTAGTGCTTTATATGGTATTATTGATTTCGAAAATGAAATCGTTCGCTTTGCAAGAGCAGGGCACTGTCCCGCACTTTTAGTTAGAGGTAATTCAGTAGAAACATTTAAACCCTCAGGTATCGGACTTGGATTAACCAATCAGGATTTATTCAGTAATCATCTGGAAGAAATTAAAATTGATCTTAAACAGAATGACACGTTGGTTTTTTATACTGATGGAATTACCGAAGCGAAAAATAATGAGTTTGAAGATTTTGGCGAACAAAGATTTAATGAAATATTAGTTGAATATTCAAATGAAACGGTAAATAAAATTGCTAACGAAGTTATTAAAGATGTTACCTTATTTTCACGCAGCCACTCTCAGTATGATGATATAACTTTAGTTATATTAAAGTGGCATAAAAAAAATAACATAGTCAGCCTCGGCGAGCCACCGAGCCTGGACGGAATGGAGTTAAAGAATGGCAGAATTCAACACCTCAATTAAAAACCAAGGTGCTGTAAGTATAATAAACCTTAAAGGATATCTTGATGCACATACTGCACCAATCCTTGAGAACAATTTTGTAGATCTTATCGATAAGAACTGTTATCAGATTGTGGTTGATTTTAAAGAACTGGCATATATAAGCAGTGCAGGTTTAGGCGTATTTATGGCTTATATAGAAAAGATCAGAGACAGCAAAGGAGATATTAAACTTTCCGGTATGAGCGATAAAGTTTATAACATTTTTGACTTGTTAGGTTTTCCTTTGCTTTATGAAATTTTTAAATCGGAAGACGAAGCAGTAAAGAAATTTACCGAGACAAAATAAAGTGAAGACTAAAAAACTTAAAGTTAAAAGCAAGACTGAAAATCTATCTATCATCAGAGATTTTATTAGCTCTTCTGCATACGAAGCAGGAATGAAATCTGATGAGGTGGAAAATATTATTCTTGCCGTAGATGAAGCTTGCACAAATATTATTAGGCACGCATATAAATCTGTACCTGATGGGGAACTGATTATCAAAACTAAATCCACTCTTTCTCGTTTTGTTGTTAGTATTACCGATTACGGAAAATCATTTGAGCCGGAAATGATTCCTGAACCCGACTTGCAAAAATATTATAAGCAAAGAAGAGTTGGAGGATTAGGTATGTATTTAATGAAAACTCTTATGGATGATGTTAAATATGTATCTATTCCAGGTAAATATAATGAAGTGCTGCTATCCAAAAATTTAAAAGTAGCGCAGAGCAATGCAGGATAATGATAATTTAAAAGCAAAACGTAATCTTACTGCACTAGTTGAATTCAGCCGCGTAATTAATTCCAGCCTCGATCTAAATTTTATACTTAACAATGTTCTTTTAACCTGCCTTGGTAAATTCTTAGCTACAAGAGGAATCATTGCATTAAACATAAATGGCAAACTGAAAGCTAAATCCTATAAAGGAATTAATGAAGAAAGTATTTTACTTTTTCCGGATATTGATGCAGATGAAAATTGTAATGAAAATTATGATTTAAAAAAATTCTTTACTGATAATAATCTTATAGCTTCCGAAAAAATTAGTTCATCAAACGAATGTGTTGGAATTGTTTGCCTTGGCGAAAAACTTAATAAGCAGGATTACACCAAAGATGATCTCGACTTCCTTAAAACAATTTTAAATATTTCCGCTTCGGCTATTCAAAACTCGATAATCGTTGATGAACTGAAATTAGTTAATCGTGAACTTGATTCAAGGATACAAAGATTAAGTTCACTATTTGAACTAAGCAAAGAGTTTGGTTTATTTTCAGAATCAACCAAAGTTACACGCTTACTTATTTTTGCCTTGATAGGTCAGTTCCTTGTACAGAAATATGCTTTGCTTCGATTTGAAGGTAATGATATTGAAGTTATCGAACCAAAACTGCCTGTTGATGAATTACTATCTAATCTGAGAAAAATAGATTATCATCAAATAACTACTTCTTTAAATAAGGAACAGGTCGCTTTATTGTTCCCATCGTTATACGGAATGGGAATAGAAGTAATTGTGCCAATGCAGATTCAGGGAAAGACAAAAGGACTAATTATTCTTGGCAGAAGAATAAATAATTTTAATTACACCGATGCTGATATAGAATTTATTTTTTCTGTTGGAAGTCTTGCTATAATATCTATGGAAAATAGAAGACTTTTTGTAGAAGCATTAGAAAAACAAAAGATGGAAGAAGAATTGGATATTGCTCGTGAGATTCAAAGAAATCTTTTACCGCAAAAAATTCCCTCCTTAAATAATTTTGATATAGCTGCCGTAAATGTTTCTTCAAAACAAGTTGGCGGCGATTACTACGATATTATTGAACTTGATGAGAATGATTGCGTGGTTGCAATTGCAGATGTATCTGGTAAAGGTGTTCCCGCTTCTCTGTTGATGGCTAATATGCAGGCATTTTTACAAGTTATCTGCAGACAGAATATTCCTTTAGATGCTGCTACCGGATTAATTAATGATCTTATCTCAAAAAATACTGCCGATGGTAGATTTATTACTTTTTTCTGGGGAATCTTGAACAACTTTGATAAAACTTTCGAGTATGTAAACGCAGGTCATAATCCACCATTGCTAATTAGAGATGGAAAAATTATAAAACTTGAAATTGGTGGAATGATTCTGGGAGTTATGAAAACTCTAATGCAATATAGATCTGAAAAAATACAATTGATGAAGGACGATGTGCTTGTTATGTTTACTGATGGAATTTCCGAAGCAATGAATAAAAAAAGTGAGGAATTTTCCGACGAAGCATTGGAAAAATTATCCTTAGAGATGGCAAGTTCTTCGGCAGAAACTATTTTAAAAGAAATACAGAGCGAAGTTCAAAAATTTACTGAGGGAGCACAACAATCAGACGATATAACTCTGGTTGTTATAAAAGTAAAATAGAATACTGAAATTATATTCAAAAGTTCAAACACAATGAACGATCTTAAAAGATACTTTCTTAAATACAGATTAAACATAGCCTCAGGATTAACCTTAATCCTTGCTTTTATTGCTGTGCTGTCTATTTACTTTTCGCTTGAAGTAAGACTGCAATCAAATGATGAATGTTTATGGCTGCCAAAAAAAGTTGGTAAAGATTCTACAGTAATAATATTTGATAAAGTTAAAGTTAACGGAGTCTCCTGGAGTGCTGGAATCAGGAATGGAGATCAACTTTTACAAATAAATTCTGTCTCACTTAAAAATACCATACAGGCTCAAGAGATATTAAACAAATATCAATCTGGTGAATTAGCCGACTATACTGTTAAGAAAAAAACTGGCGAGATTCTTCAAACAAAAGTATATGTAAAAAAGCTAATTCAATTTGATTCATTAGCAGCAGCAATAAGTGGATTAATATTTCTTTTGATTGGTTTTATAGTTTATAGTGCAAAACCAGATGGGGTTGCACAAAAATTATTTTTTGGATTAGGTATATTTAGTGTTTTAACCGCGGCAAATATTCTTTTTCCATTTGATTTATTCTTCAGAAATTTTGTGATGGAGCAGCCATTAACCGCATTTTTTTCGGGAAGTGTTGTTATTATCAGTCAGGTTTTGGGCCCTATTATTCTCTTGTACTTCGTTTGGTCTTTTCCAGTCCAATTTAAATTTGCCGGAAAAAAATCCGTTAAGAATACGTTTATCACTATTGCAGTTATTTTCATTTTATCAGGCATTATCCTTGCAGGATCACTTTATTTTACGAACTTTAAATCTCAAAGGTGGTACACACTCTGGCAGACTATTGTACGAGTAACATTTATTGTAATTTATTTTGCTTCTTTGATATCATTGATAATTCAATATGTTAAAGAAAAAAATCCTGATAATAAAAAACCAGTATTGTTGTTTGTAATTGCATTTACTTTCGGCATGCTTATCCAATTATACGTTGGAACTATTGCACCAGCTATATCTGATACAGTTTTTAATTCCCCTGAATATTATTTACCAATATTTTTAATTGTTTTAGTTCCTATAACATTTGCATATGCTATCTTCAAATATCATTTGCTGGATGTAAGTATTGTTGTAAGAAACACTATTATTTATGGTACTGCTATGGCTACAGTAGCAGGAATCTATTTCCTAATAATTTATTTGCTCGGGCAGGGAATAGGTAGTTTTGTTGGCGCAGAAAATCAAGGATTTGTTGCAGGTATATTCTTTCTGATTTTTGCATTCGTATTTCAATCAACTAAAGACCGATTCCAGGATTTTCTTACAAGAAAATTTTATCCGGAACAGTTTGCTTATCAGAAAGTTTTAATCCAATTCAGTAACGATGTATCAACAGTAGTTGGAACTGAAAAGATACTTGATCTTACAAGTGCAACTTTTATTGATGCACTTAAGATTAATAAATTTGGAATTCTTTTAAGAGATTATAAAAAAGATATTTTAACATTATCTCGCGGTATTGGATTCTTAAATTCAGATTGTGTGATTGAGAAATCAAATCTTATTACAGTTTTTAAAGAAAAATCATTGGTCTCTAATACTCCTGTAATAGAGCAGCAGGATTTTATTAGAGTGTTTCCCGAAAAAGCAGAAAGATTAATTGAAGAAGGTGTCTATTCAATTATCCCTATGATTGTCAAATCAAAAGTCGTTGGTGCGCTCTTATTTGGTTTAAAATATTCCGGCTCAAAATTTGGCGGAAAAGATCTTGAACTTTTAAACGCTGCGGCAAATCAAATAGCTATCTCATTAGAAAATGCAAGACTATATCAATCAGAATCAGAAAAAATAAAAATTGAAAGAGACCTTGATCTTGCAAGAAAAATACAACAAGGTCTGCTGCCCAAATGTATTCCAAATCTTAGCGGATTGGATATCTGCGGAGAAATGATTCCTGCAATGCAAGTAGGCGGCGATTATTTTGATCTTATCCAACTCTCAGATACAAAATTATTTGTTGCGGTTGGTGATGTTTCAGGTAAGGGATTATCAGCATCGTTATATATGACAAAGCTTCAGACTATGATTCAGATATCAACCAAAATGAGTTTCAGTCCAAAAGATATTTTAATTGAAATTAATAAGCGATTATACGAATCTATTGAACGAAGCTGGTTTATTACAATGACTTTGGCACTGTTTGATACGGAAACAAAAACTGTTAAGTTTTGCAGGGCAGGACATATGCCGCTGCTTATGGCAAACAATGGAACAGTTGAATCAATAAAGACTGAGGGAATAGGATTGGGTTTAGAGAAAGGGGATGTGTTTGACAGAACTTTGCAGGAAGTTGAAATCAAAATAAAATCAAATCAAATATTTGCATTCTTTTCAGATGGAATTACCGAAGCAATGAATGAAAAAGAAGAAATGTTTGGAGAAGATAATTTAACTGAAATACTAAAAGGTAAATCAAATAATCGATCTACCGAAATTATGAACAGAGTTTGGAGTGAAGTAAAACATTTTAGAGGTAATGCTATAGTCAATGATGATATGACAATGGTTATAGTTAAAGTTAGTTAATACTTCCTTCTTTAGTATTTTAACACAAATTATCCATTCTTTCTTTGATTATTCCATTTTTCAAAAAGCTATTTTATAATAGTGATCTTTAATCAACTCATCACTAAGCCTTACCTTATACATTGTTTCTTAATTTAATGATCATATCTTTATAATAATTAAAAATGGTAAATAGATGAAAAGATTATTATTAGTTGGAATACTTCTGGTTATGTGTATATCATCATGCACAGAAGATGCAAATGAGTTTATGAGTGACGGTACAATAACAGGAATAGATTTTAGAGAATGTTTTTGCTGTGGTGGATATTTTATTGATATAAATGATTCGACTTATCGATTCTTTACACTACCTGCGGGGAGTGATGTGTCACTGGAAAATCCCATCTTTCCGATTTACGTTAAATTAGATTGGGCAAAAGCGGATACCGCTTGTCTTGGTGATGAGATTAAGGTACTCAATATTAAACTAAGGTAAATCGCGTTAGTGTTAAACAAAGTTTTATTTATTGAGAAGGTTTAAACAAAAAAACCGATGAAGAAATTCATCGGCTTTTTTAATTTGATATGATTTGCTTTTTATGAGAATTGAACTTTCTTTTTTGCTCTTTCTGCATATTCAAGTACAAATGCACTGGCTACGAATATTGATGAGTAAGTACCGATAATAATACCAAAGAAAAGCGTAAAGGCAAATGCTCTTAAAACATCACCGCCCAAAAGCAGAAGTATAAATACAGTTAATAAAGTAGTAAATCCTGTAATTATTGTTCTGCTCATTGTCTGATTAATACTTTTATTCATTACATCGATCAAAGGCAGAGTTTTATGGATTTTCATATTCTCTCTTACACGATCGAATACAATAACCGTATCATTAATTGAGTAACCAACAAGTGTTAAAAACGCTGCAACTACAGAAAGATCAATGTCTAAGTTTAATCCAGGAATAACCCCGTATAATGCTGAGTAAAGTCCAAGTGTTATAAGTACATCATGGAAAAGTGCCGCAACCGCACCTACTGCAAAAACAAACTTAAATCTAAATCCTAAGTAAATAAGGATAGCAACTAAAGATAAAAGTACAGCAATAACTGCATCTCTTTTTAGCTCGTCGCCAACTTTAGGTCCTACTCGATCTTCTTTAACAACTTTAAAAGGATTGTCCTTAATTTTTTCTCTAAGATTTTCTTTAATCCATTCAGAAATACCCACACTAACATCAATTTGTCTGTTATCCGGTTCTTCAGAAACTTTACCAGATTGAAATCCCGCAGCAAAAAGTTTTTCTGCAACTAAATTTGTTGTGTCAGGATTTGGAAAAGAATAGGTAATTGATGTTGAAGTTTTTTCAACAACGTTAAAAGCAACATTTGGTAGGATGTTTTTTATTTCATCCTCAATACTCTTAACAACATTGGGATAAACATCTTGAGGTAATTCCTGAAGTTCTGTTCTGATGAGGGCACCGGTTTCTCCGCCAAATGTTCTCACTTCAACATTTCCGAGTCCAATATTTTCAACATCTTGTCTAATTTCAGTAATATCAATTTGTTTTTCAAACTGAAGAACAATTTCAGATCCGCCTTTAAAATCGATACCAAAGCTTAATCCTTTAAAAACTACACTTAGTAAACCGATTAAAAATAACGCAAGTGAAAACATATAGAAAAATTTTCTCTTGCCTAAAAAATCTACATTTAAATTATGAAATACTCGCATTTATAAATTAACTCCTTAATAAAAATTTTATCCTACGCTGATTTTAACGCCTCTTGAAACGAGGACATCTAACACAAGTCTTGTAATAATAAGCGCACCGAATAACGAGGCTGCAATACCGATCATTAGAGTTAGCGCAAATCCTTGAACAGGACCAGTACCAAATTGATAAAGAATAATACCTGTAAAAAATGTAGTGATGTTTGAATCGATAATAGCTGAATATGCTCTTGCAAAACCACTATCGATAGAAGCTTTCATTGTTTTACCGGTTCCCATTTCTTCTCTTATTCTTTCAAAGATAAGTACATTGGCATCTACGGCCATACCAATTGTTAGTACGATACCTGCAATACCGGGCAGTGTTAGTGTTGCACTAAAGCCTGCAAGAATGCCAAGTATAAAAAGTATAACAAGCACAAGAGTAAGTGCAGCTACTGTTCCGGCTTGCCTGTAATAGAAAATCATAAATATACCTACAGCTATGTAACCTATCATTGCAGAACTGAATCCACTTGATATAGAATCCTGACCTAATGAAGGACCAACAATTCTTTCTTCAATTACATCAACAGGAGCGGGAAGCGCACCAGCTTTAAGAACGATCTCAAGCAGTTTTGCTTCTTCCATATTTTCTGATCCTTCGATCTGTGAACGACCGCCAGGAATTTTTCCTTTTACATTTGGTGCAGTAAAAACAACTCCATCAAGCATAATTGCAATTCTTTTTCCAACGTTAGCTCCGGTTATTCTTGCCCAATCTGTCGCACCTTCAGAATTCATTTCCATATTTACCACAGGTGTGGATGTATTCGGATCGATATTAGCCTGTGCGTCGGTAACAACTCCACCAGTAAGTTCAGGTGTTTTGTTAACCATGTACATCATAAAAATTTGTTTACCATCGGTAGAAGTGAAAGGTTTTGCCGAAAATACAAATTCAACGTTATCAGGAATAACTTTTTGTACTTCTGGTAAACCTAACCAATACTCAATTTTATTTCTGTCATCCTTGTTAACATAAGCATCAGCATTAGGGCTTTGAGGATTTAGTACCGCTGCTGTAAAGAAAGGATGTTGTGCTCTGAATTCTTCTTCAGATAACTGTTTTGTTGTATCAGCTGCAGAAGTAGTATCCGTTAAATTTTTTGTAGTATCTATAGTGGCAACTTCATTACCAAGAGAATCTTTAACGCCGGATTTATTTCTTTGAGCAAGAACATCATCAATTCTTTGCATTACTGGATAAGTTAACTCAGCATCCTTAACCAATCTGAATTCTAACAATGCCGTACCCTGTAAAAGCTGTTTTGCTTCTTCTTCTTTTGCAACACCGGGAAGTTCAACAATAACTCTTCTGCTGCCTTGTCGTGATATCGAGGGCTCAGAAACTCCGTATTGATCGACTCTGTTTCTTATAATTTCCATTGCTCGATTTACGGCATCTTCTGCTGATTTGGATAATTCATCCATAATCTCAGCATCATCTTGTCTGATGGTACCATAATATCTGCTTAATCTTATATTTCTTTCCTGAAATTTTCTGCCTACAATCTCAACTACTGGTTCATCAGTCCTTAAAGCTTCAGTTTGAGCTTCAGCTAATACTTTTTTGAAAACATCATCAGGATTATTAGCAATTTTTTCTAATAATTTTCCGGTGTTAACTTCCAAAACAACTCGCATACCACCCTGAAGATCCAAGCCGAGTTTTACTCTCTTTTTTCTTGCTTCAAGTATTGATGGATCAGCTATTTTTATGCTGTCCTCAACAAGAGTTACCATCTTTTCAACCTGATCTTTTGAGAGATCGGGATTAAGCTTTTGTATCTTGTTTCTGGCAGATTCAAGTGCTGAAGTTAATGATTTGTTATTTTGATAATCCTGAAAAGTAGGATATAGCAAGTAAATGCTTAATGCAATAAATGCCAGTATGAGAATGATCTTAAATCTGTATTCTTTCATGCTTTATAAAAATTTTGTGACTAAAAGGGTCTTTAAAAAAATAGCTGTCAAACTTACGGGTAAAGGCTAAGAAAGTCAATAAAAATTAAGGAGTTATGTTCCCCAAATTATTTTTGAAATGAGGATTTTATTACAGAATAGAAGACTATTTAATCAATTACTAAAGGAATAATGGAATTTTGGAATGATGAAATTGTTGAATTTGGAACTATAGCACAAATTTTAATTTACCATTTATAACTCCAATATTCCATCTCACAACAAGCCTATTCACAAGGAAAAAATTACAATGATTTGATGACCGCTTTAACCAATCTTGCAAAAGTATCTTTAACTCTATCTGCAGTTTCTGTTACTTCGGAGTGAGAAAGTTTTTGGTTTGATATCCCTGCTGCAAAATTTGTTATGCAGGATATTGCCGCTGTTTTCATTCCAATATAAGATGAATAGACTGCTTCGTGTACGGTTGACATTCCGACTGCATCTGCACCATACTTTGCAAAGAATTTTATTTCGGCTGGAGTTTCATACATTGGACCTTTGGTGCACCAGTAAACTCCTTCCTTTAATTTTATGTTTTCTTTTTCTGCTGCAATTTTTATGAGATTATTAAATTCAGGATCAGGAAGATTTATAAAATTATCTTTACCTATCAAATTTGTTAATCCAATTAAGTCTGTAAGTTCTTTCTTTATAAAAATTCCGTTTAAAGAAGTTGCCAACATCAAATCACCGGGAGTATAATTTTTATTTATTCCACCAGCAGCGTTTGTAAGCAAAAGATGTTTAGCACCAAGTTTGTATGATATAAATACTGGAAGAATACATTCATTAATATTGTATCCTTCATAAAAGTGAATTCTGCCCTGGAACAAAATTAATTTTTTATTCTCATATTCTGCAAAATGGATTTTTCCCTTATGCCCAACTACAGTTGATTCAGGATAGCCTGGAATATCAGAAGTTGATATTGATTTATGAATTTGTAATTGCTCAGCAAAATCTCCCAAACCGCTGCCAAGTATAATTGATATCTCAGGTTCAAACGGAGCATTGCTTTTAATAAACTCTAAAAGCGTTTTGTATTTAAAAGATAGATCAATCATTAAAATGAAAAGAATAATCCTGCTAAAGTTGCAGTTAATAAAGTTGTTAATACACCGCCAATAACGGCTTTAATTCCAAGTGCGGCAATATCAGATTTTCTATTTGGGGCAAGTGGTCCAAGTCCGCCAATTTGTATCGCGATAGAAGAAAAATTTGCAAACCCGCATAAAGCGTATGTTGCCATTAGGATTGATTTTTCATTAACAAGTTTACCGGCTTGCACAAGATTGCCCATATCTGAATAAGCAACAAATTCATTTAAAACTATTTTTGTTCCAAGTAAACCTCCGAAAGTTAAACTATCCTGCCAGGGTACTCCAATACCAAATGCTACAAATTGTAAAACCAATCCAATCATTAATTGGAAACTTAACGGCTGACCGAAGTGGGAAATTAAATATGTATTGAATCCTGCTAAATCTCCTAATCCATTTAAAAGAAAATTTATTAATGCAATAAGTGCGATGAAAGCTATTAGCATTGCGCCAACATTCAGAGCAAGCATCAATCCATCTGAGGCACCATTAGCAGCAGCTTCGATTACATTATTGGAATTTTTCTCTATTGAAACTTTAACCGTTCCTTTCGTCTCAGATTCAGCAGTTTCGGGAATTAAAATTTTTCCAATCATCATCGCACCAGGAGCAGCCATTACGCTTGCACCTAGTAATTGTGTTGCAAACATCTGCTGAGCTTCAATCAGTGGAATTCCATGAGCAGTTGCATAAGCACTTCCAAGCATTTGAATATAAGCAGCCATAACTCCGCCAGCAATAGTTGCCATTCCACCAATCATAATTGTAAGAAGCTCGCTTTGGGTCATTCCTTTTATGAATGGTTTTATCATTAATGGTGCTTCAGTTTGTCCTACAAAAATATTTGCTGTGCAGGAAAGTGATTCAGCACCGCTTGTACCCATAACCTTTGCCATAACCCAAGCCATGCCTTGAACAATTTTCTGCATAATGCCTAAGTAATATAAAACAGACATAAGGCTTGCGAAAAAAATTATTGTAGGAAGAACCTGAAATGCAAAAAAGAATCCGAGATTTCCTTCATTGCCTGGTGCGAGTGCAAGATTACCAAAAACAAATTTTGCACCTTCGGTAGTAAAATTTAATATCAATACAAAAACGTAGCTAACGGAATTAAAAAAATCTTTTGGCCAGCCAAAAGGAGTGAAGAAAGAACGAAGAGAATCACCACGAAGAATTAGTATTGCAAATATTATTTGAAGTGCGAATCCTGAGACAACTAATCGCCAATTAATTTTTTTCTTGTTGTTGGATATCAGAAAAGCAATTCCGATTAATAGTGCTAATCCAAAAACTCCGCGAATGAATGATTCAAGATTCATTAATGCTTCTCTTCAGTTGGGATGTAATGACATTTACGACAGCGTGCTTCGTAAACATCAGCCGCTCCAACAACAACTCTTTCTGATGACGTAGTTTTTCTTTGTGTTCTATCGGCAGGATTTCCGCACTCAACACAAATCGCCAAAGATTTTGTTATATACTCTGCAACCGAAAGTATTTGCGGCATTGGCTCGAAAGGAACTCCGCGATAATCCATATCTAAACCTGCAACAATAACCCTCTTACCATCATCAGCAAGTTGATTACACACATTAATTAAATCGTTGGAAAAAAATTGTGCTTCATCAATGCCAATTACCTGCGCATCTTCAACTAAATCTAAAATCTCTTTTACATCTTTTATTAGAATTGATGGAAGAGATTGATCGCTGTGGGACACAATTGAATTTGTAGAGTATCTTGTGTCAATATTTGGTTTAAAGATTACTACTGTTTGCTTTGCAATTTTTGCTCTGCGCAATCTGCGTATAAGCTCTTCAGTTTTCCCGCTGAACATACAGCCGGTTATTACTTCAATCCAGCCGGTTTCTCTTGGTACTGCGTGTGGAGTTGGTTCCATAATTATTTAGTTAAATCCTTATCCCCGAATGCGTGTGGTAATAATTCTGATGTTTTAAAAACTTTGTATTCTTCTTTTCCGTTTGTGCAGATTATATCAATCTCACCGCAATGATCAAAAATAATTTGTCTGCAAGCCCCACAGGGAGTTATGTAATCCGGTGAATCACTTGCAATCGCAATAGCTTTAAATTTTCTTTCACCTTCAGAAATAGCTTTAAAGATTGCAGTTCGTTCAGCACACATTGTTAAACCATAAGTGCTGTTTTCAACATTACATCCGAGAAATACTTTGTCATCAACTGTTAGAAGTGCGGCGCCAACATGAAAGTTGGAGTAGGGAGGAAGCGCATTTTCTTTTGCCTCAACTGCTTTGTGTGCGAGTGTTTTATAATCCATAATTTTATTTGGAAAAATATTCTTTAAATGTTTTAGTTCAAATTATAAATTAAAGTTATTTCGAATCCCGATTTCAATCGGGTGAGAAATCTGTGCACAATTTTGTCAAAGATTTCTCAGTCGGGTAGGAACCCTCCTTCGAAATGACTTTTATCTATTCTTTATAATCAAATAAAAAGTTGGAGTAAAGTATTTGTTTACAAATCCAAAATTATTATTCGCAATTTTATTTATCAGCCAATCCAATTTTAGAATCTTACAAAACGAAATTAATTTAAGATGAAATTCACTCCATACAATTCCTTTGTTGCCGTTAAACAATTCCTGAACAGAAAATTTGGTTTGAAGTGAAATCTCAAAATCTTTTTTAATAAGATTTAATAATTCATCTAACGAAAAAAGCTGAGCAATATCTTCTCGATAATAATCATCTTTACGGAAATGTTTTAGGAAATATTTTTTTATTGATATACGTTTGAGAATTGAAACGATTGGCAACCCAAAATGCGGATCGCTGAAAAAATTAAAGATGGACAACTTATTTGGTGTGCTTAAATAAATCATCCCGCCAATCTTTAAAACTCTTTTAACTTCAGAATAGAAATTAGTTAGTTGATTTATATGTTCAATCACATCTTGAATAATTATCAAATCAAACGAGTGATTTGTGAATGGAAGTTGGAGCGCACTTCCATTGATGCATTGCACACCTGTCATTTTGAACGAGTCTTCGAGAGAGAAATCTTCTCCGATATTAGATTCAGATTTCTCCCCCGATAAATCGGGATCGAAATGACGAAAACTGAATTCAGATTTCTCAGTCGGATAGTAACCATCCTTCGAAATGACAGAGCTTTGTTGTCTTTTTAATCGCACCAAACTCAAATCCAGACTAACAACAAAATTGTTTTCTGAAAAAATTTTTGCAGTGCCGCCTTCTCCCGATCCTAAATCAAGAATAACAAGATTTTCAGTTTTAATTTGTTGGGTGATGATTTGCTTAACAAATAGTCCTCTTTGGATAGATAACTCTCTTGCTATTTTCCATCTTAAAAAATTTGGATGTGATTCATCAAGCCAGGCAGGAATGTTTTCTTTTACTTCCACTTAACGTTACCTGAAAGGGAATTAAAGAAATTTATTACAACAAACACTTCGAATAATATTTGCAGATAGACTATCTCATATAACTTAAAAGAATGTCCTAACTTTTTTTGATGTATTATCACAACAAAAAAATCATAAACAAGTTTAACTGCAAACGGTAATGCTAAAAGTGGTGTAATAAAAACGAGTACAAGTGAAAGGAGTGAAATTAAATTTATTAAATGCCAGAAACCTAAAAACAATTTTTGCTTTGGCAGATAATGAAATGATGTCTGTAAATGTCTTCTTTTCTGTTTAAAATATTCACTAAAAGTTTCTGGGGAAGAAGAATAAACAAATGCATCCGGTTCAATAACAGTTCCAATCAACATCCTTTTTTTAACTGCTTCTCTAAGTAACAGATCATCATCTCCTGAAACTGTTTCGGTAGTTTTACTATATCCTCCAATTCTTTCGAAAGAACTTTTTCTAAATGCAAAACTTCTTGCAGCTGCAGAGTAAGGTACATTTAATCCAACTGCGGCAATTGTTAGAAAGGTATTTCTAAGATTTTCAAACGCAGATATTTTTTCTGCTAAACTTTTTCCTGATTGTATAGGTGCAACACCAAAAACAAAATCATAACCATACTCTAATCCACCTGCCATTGTCTGAAGCCAGTTTATCTCAGGTTTGCAGTCAGCATCTGTAATAATGATGAAATTATTTTTTGCGTTTCTTATTCCAATAGTTAGTGCACCTTTCTTTCCCTCGATTTCTTTTCTATCTGCTCTGATCAAAACAAAATTTTGTTTGTCTGATATTCTCGCTTGAATAAATTCAGAAGTCTTGTCAGTTGAATTGTCATCAACAATAATAACTTCAAAATTCTCGTTTGGATAATCTAATTGTTTAAGTGAATCAATAAGAGAATTAATATTTTCTTTTTCGTTCTTTGCTGCGATAATAAGCGACAATTTTGGCTTAGAAGTTGTCACATTCTTTCGGCTTAACTGATATATAAATGCTTTATATACACTGACCGCAGCTAACATAAATAAAATTAATATAACGTATGTCAGGTTTATCGAGTCCAATATTTAGATAGTTAATAAGAAATAATAAAAATTGTTTTTAGATAGATATAGTAAATTAGATTATTTTCATATAAGTTAACCCGAAATAATTACTAACCTTTTTACATTTAAGCATTTGTTGAAAATTCTATACGTGGTAACTATTCTACTTGCTAAACTAAAAATAATTGTTTCTATCTATCAATATCTTCCTATTGGAATTTGCACTAAATATTTTTCCAATCAAAAATTATTTCCTCTAATCCCTAATTATTATTCAACTAGAATGGAGTTACAATGAAAAGATCGTTCCTGTTTGTGCTTGTTACAACTTTTATTCTTGGTTCTCTTTCAATATCAACTTTTGCACAGAACAATGTTGATCTTGAAAAAAAGTGGTCAAGAATCCAGGTTGATAAAAACTCGGCAATACCAATTGATCCTAATTACAATTATATTCCTAGTGTTCCTCTGTATCGTAAATACGATATTGGAGCTACCGATGCACTTGTAATGCCTAATTACAGAGTTTTTCCAGGAACAAATTCTACTCAATCAGAATTATCAATTGATATTCATCCATTAAACCCGGCAATTATGTTTGCTGGTGCTAATGCTACTAATTGGCCTTTCTCGACAATTTATGGAACAGGTGTTTACTGGACAACTAATGGCGGAACAAACTGGGTAGGATTTAACAATCCACCATTTGGAACAAATAGCGGTGACCCAGCTGCAGTAATTGGCAGCAATGGCAACTTTTATATGGGTTATATTGATAATCCGGGTGGAAATGGTATCTCAAGATCTACTAATAATGGTGCAAATTGGACTAGCTACACTGTAACACCACTTCCCGGACCTAGTGGACTGGCAGATAAAAATCATTTAATGGTTGATAAAAAAGTTGGAAGTCCTTACGAAAATAGATTGTATGCGGCATGGACAGATTTCGGTGGAGTTAATGAAGAAGATATTTGCTTAAAATATTCTACAAATTTGGGACAATCTTGGAGTTCAATAAAGAATCTAAGTAGTACTTTAAACTCTTTTAATCAGGGTGTAAATATTCAGACAGGTCCTAATGGTGAAGTATATGTATCCTGGGCAATTTATGCCGATGCTGATAATTTAGAGGATGGAATTGGTTTTACGAAATCTATGGAAGGTGGTGCCACTTGGTCCTCACCTATGTTCGCTTATCAGGCTACAAATTTTGGTATAAGAGGTTATTTAAAACCTACACCACAAATCAGAGTGGCGTCTTTCCCTTCTATGGCTGTAGATCGTTCCGGTGGTGTAAATGATGGGAATATTTATATTACCTGGCCTCAGAGAGGTGTTACACCTGCTGGTTCCGATCCGGATATCGTCTTAATTCGTTCAACTAATGGTGGTACAACCTGGAGCGCACCTGTAAGAGTTAATGATGATCCACTTAATAATGGTAAGGATCAATATTATCCCTGGTGTACAGTAGATCAGAATACCGGTCAGTTAAACATAGTATTCTATGATAGTCGAAATACAACGAATGATAGTACAGGTGTATTTATGACTACCTCAACAGATGGTGGTGTAACCTTTGAAAACTTTCAGGTTAGTGATCAAAATTTTAGACCAAAACCTATCTCAGGTTTAGCTGGCGGATATCAGGGAGATTACATTGGTATTACCGCAGCAAATAACAAAGCTTTTCCATTCTGGGCTGATGACAGAACCGGTAATTATCAAGCATGGATTACCGAAGTTACATTTGGTCCTTCAATCGATCACACACCTCTTCAGCAAACTGAAAACATAGCTGGTCCTTACGCAGTTAATGCGGTTATAACATCTGTAAATCCTTTAATACCAGGAAGTATAAAAGTATACTGGGGTAGAGGAGCAGGAGTTTTATCTGACAGTTTGGTTATGACGAATACAAGTGGTAATAACTATACAGCAAACATTCCTGGTAACGGGGCTAACGCAGTTTACAACTATTATATTGCTGCTACTGATAATCAAGGCTTCAGATCCACATCACCGGGCGGTGCACCAGTGAATTATTATACATTTGCTGCTGAAACAGATGTAACTCCTCCAACTATTGTTCATTCTCCAATTCCAGATACATTGCATGCAAAATGGCCGATTGATGTGTATGCAGATGTAACTGATGTTTGGGGATTACAGTCAGTTGAATGTGAATTTAGAATTAATGGCGGCTCAATTACAACCGTCCCAATGATTTTAGAATCAGGTGATACATATAAAGGAACTTTTTCGGGATCTGTAAACATTGGCGATCTAATTGAATATAGAATTAAAGCAACTGATAATTCAAATCAGAATAATTTTGCTTACAGTCCTGTTGCCGGATATTACTCATTCAATCTTCTTGACGATTTAAATGCACCAGTAATTACACATACGCCCATTGGCGATACTCCTTTGTTAAGATGGCCTATTGATGTATCTGCGGGTGCTACAGATGATGTAGGTGTTTCAACAGTTGAATGTGAATTTAGAGTGAATGGTGGATCAATAAATACTATTTCAATGCCGATTGTTTCCGGAAATACTTATAGAGGTATATTCACCGGATCTGTTGCGATTGGTGATTTAGTAGAATACAGAATTAAAGCAACGGACGTATCACCGCAAAGTAATGTTGGATACAATCCTGCATCTGGTTATAATTCATTTAACATAGTTGATATCTTAGGTATTGTTTTAGTGATTGATGATGATCCAACACTATTAAATAGAATTTCTTCAGAAAAATTATATCACGAAGCTGATGCATCAATTCCTCTGGGAGCTTCAGCAACTTTATTTAATACAACACTTACAACTGCTGGTTACTTAGTTGAAGAAGTAACCTGGGCAGCTTTTAATCCTGCAAATGTTAACAATTATGATCTTATAATTCTTGCAGCAGGTATAAACGAAAGCACAATGTTTAATGATCAAACAAAGAGAACTGCAATAACCAACTGGACTCTTGCCGGCGGCAAAACGATTGTTGAAGGCGGTGAAGTTGGTTATCAGTACCGACAAACTTCAGAAAGAGACTTGCAGTTTAGAAGAAATGTACTTAACGATAGTTCGTGGGTCGGTGATAATTCCGGACAAAATCTTGTTCTATCAAATCCAACGCACCCAATTTTTACAACACCGAATACAATTACGGGGCCAATAATTATAAATAACTCCAGCGGATTTGGCTGGGGGGCAAGAGATGAAGTTACTTTGCTAAATAAAGCCGGTGTTATTAGAATTGCTAACTGGTCTGCTGGCAGTGCAAATAATCCTGGTATAATAGTTTATAATCCAGATAATGATGCTGATGTGTGCAGAAATATTTTCTTCCCATTTGCAGTTTCTGCATTAGCAAATCAAACCGTTGCTGCAAACTTAATTGAAAATGCAGTTACTTATTTATTCAGAGATATAATCCCTGTTGAGCTTACATCATTTACTGCTAATGTTAGCGGCAATAGCGTAAACTTAAACTGGAATACTGCTACTGAATTAAATAACAGCGGATTTGAAGCTCAAAGAAAATCATCAAATAGTGAATGGTCTAACATAGGGTTTGTTGCTGGTTTTGGAACTACGACTGAACCAAAAGCTTACTCATTTATAGATGCTAAAGTTGTTGCTGGTAATTTTACATATAGATTAAAACAAGTTGATTTTGATGGTTCATACGAATACTCAAATGAAATTAATGTTGAGATAACAGGTCCAGCACAGTACAGCTTAGATCAAAACTATCCAAATCCATTTAACCCAAGTACATTAATTAAGTACTCAGTGGCACAGGATGGATTTGTAAATGTTTCAATCTTTAACTTACTTGGTGAAAAAGTTGCAACACTTGTTAACAGTAGTATGAAAGCAGGAAGTTATGAAATTAACTTTAATGCTTCTCAGTTATCAAGTGGTGTTTACTTCTACTCAATAGAAGCTGGTAACTTTAAAGCTGTTCGTAAGATGATGTTGATGAAGTAAGAAAAACGTAAGACGAAAGACGTTAAACGAAAAAGCGAGCCGAATGGCTCGCTTTTTTGATAATATAATAGATTGCTTCGTCGTCCTGTCTGATTCTTCAATGACTGTCTATGAATTATCTTCATCCAGCAGCCAGCCTTCTGCTAAATCGGGAGTAATATCAGAAATGAATCTTGATGGTTTTGATAATGTTATACCTGCTTCACGATCGTAAAGATTCATCGGGTAAGTGATAAACAAGTTATTTTTTGCGCGAGTCGAAGCAACGTACATCAATCTTCTTTCTTCTTCCAAAGTTTCTAAACTTTCGATTGATCTGGCTGAAGGGAAGTAACCTTCAACTGCGTGAATGATAAATACTGAATGCCACTCCAATCCTTTTGCGGAATGAATTGTAGAAAGTGTTACATATTCTTCTTCCTTATCAGTCGCATCAACATCAACAACACTTTCTATAATTGGCTCGATCGCCATATCAGAAAGCAAAGTATCCACCGAGGTATAATTCTCAACAATGTTTTGGAAAATTTCTAAATCTTTTTTTCGCTTATTCCAGTCATCATAGTTTGCTTTGAATAAATCATAGTAATAATCATAAATTCTCTGCACCATTTCGGATGGAATCCATTTCTTTTTCTGAAGTTCATATAAAAGATAGAACAAAGGACCAAGTTTATGATGTTTAAATTCTGGTTGCTGATCAGGTTCTGCTTTAATTGTAATTCTTGAAGTTGCAAGTTCATCCAAAATTCTTTGAGCAGTTTTAGGACCAACACCTTCGTGCAGAAGTAAAACTCGGTACCAGCTAATAACATCTTTAGGATTAACTGCGATACGAAGAAATGCCATTACATCTTTAACATGGGCAGTTTCAACAAACTTCATTCCACCAAATTTTTGGAACGGAACATTTGCTTTTGCAAGTTCAAGCTCAAGATCAAACGAAAAGAAAGAAGAACGAAACAACACAGCAATATCCTTTAAAGAAATACCTTCTTCTCTAAGATCAAGAATCTTTTCTACAATAAATTTTGATTGAAGATTTTCTGTTGACGCGGCAACAATATTTGGCAACGTTCCGCTTCCACGTCTTGAGTAAAGATCCTTTTTATATTTCTCGATAGCAGCTGCGTTTATTCTGTTTGCAAAATCCAGAATGGATTGAAAGCTTCTATAATTTTCTTCAAGCTTAATAATCTTAACATCATCAAAAAGTTTTGGAAACTGCATTATGTTATGAAAATCCGCACCACGAAAAGAATAAATGGACTGTGAATCATCTCCAACAACCATTACGTTTTTACTGTATTGCGATAGTCCCTTTACAATTTCTGATTGCAGATGATTTGTATCCTGGTATTCATCAACCATTACAAATTTAATTTCTGACAGAAGTGCTTTTACAGCAGGACCACCTTTTTGAAGAAACTCACGTAAGTAAACAAGTAAATCGTCGTAATCAAGAAGATTGTTTCTGCGTTTGTATTCAGTAAATATTTTATTGATTTCTAAAATCTTATCAAGCAAAGGAATAAAATGCGGATAATCATTTTCAATTATCTCCTCAACTTTCTTACCTGTATTAACGCTTAAACTAAAAACTTTGTTAAGTGTCTGCTTATTTGGAAATCTTTTTTCTTTTGTGATAAATCCATCCTGCGAACGGATAAGATTTATTACATCAGCACTATCACTTTGATCGAGAATAGTAAATGAAGAATCAAGTCCGATTACTTTAGCATATTTTCTAAGTGTAAGATTTGCAAAGGAATGAAATGTTCCACCCCGGATTTTAGAACATCTATCATCAAGCAGCATAGATGAACGCTTCATCATTTCATTTGCAGCTTTACGAGTAAATGTTAAAAGAAGGATTGAGTTTGGATCGTGACCAAGTTCAATCAATCTTGCAACACGATAAACCAACGTTCGTGTTTTACCGGTGCCAGCACCGGCAATAATTAAATAACATCCGTTAACAGCGGAAGCCGCTTCAAACTGTGATGCATTTAATTCCTCGCTGTAATTAATTGTAAAACGGGCTTCGTCAGTTTGCTGAACTAAGCCCGTTTGTCCAATTCTTTTTAAAGTATATTTTTTTTGGTTCATCTACGCAGTGCTTTTGGCTTTCCTAAAATTTCTGAAAACAAAATATACTCGCGAACAGTTGATGGATTTTTTAGCTTACGATTGAACTCAGTAATAGCAGCTTTACGTTTTCGAGTGCTTGCTAAAACTCTTTCAAACTCTTTTGCACCTTCTTCAATTTTTGAATCAAGTTTAGTTACTTGCTTTGTAACAGGAACATTTTTGTATGATGTATTTCTATCGTAAGTTTTTCTTGATCCGATTGGCTTTTTATCTTCAACACTTCGCTGCATTCGGTTATCAACAACAAGATCAAGATCTACATCTTTTATTCCACTTGAACTATATACATCGGATGATTCAACTTGCTTAGGTTTTGGCTGTTCAGGAATTTTTAGATTACCTTTGAACATATTCTCAAGTTCTCGCAAAATATCATACTCACCCTGCTTTTGAGTGACTGCATCACGTTCTGTATCACTGATAGTTTTTGGATACGATACCGCATCGTTTTGTTTTGAGCGTGGTACAGGGTTTTGCTTCGGCGGCGCTTTCTTTTTTAAGAAAGAGCTTAAGAAGCTAAAAATTATAAGCCCCCAAATCAGATATTGAAATAAATCATCCATAGGGCTTCTCTATATCTTATTTAAATTATTTTACTCATTTGTCATGCTGAACCTGCCTGTCCGCAGACAGGCAGGTTTCAGCATCTTGAATTTTATAATAGCGATTCTGAATCAATCCGCCGTGGCGGACGGAATGACACAAATAATAATCTTGATAAATTGATATTAAAAACAATCCTATCAATCTTTAAATATTCGTTTTATGAATCACCTTTTTTCTTTTCTTCTGGCTGTGCGATTGATGATCTCATCTCCGTATCAGCCTGAATGTTTCTTAGATTATAATAATCCATAACACCAAGCTTACCATTTCTAAATGCATCAGCGATTGCACGCGGAACTTCTGATTCAGCTTCAACAACTTTTGCTTTCATCTTTGCAACTTCAGCAATATTTTCTTGCTCGGTTGCAACAGCAGCAGCGCGTCTTTCTTCAGCTTTAGCACGTGCAACTTTAAGATCAGCTTCTGCTTGATCTGTTTGAAGAATAGCGCCGATATTTTGACCAATATCAACATCCGCAATATCGATTGAAAGAATTTCAAATGCTGTTCCGCTGTCTAATCCTTTTGCCAAAACTGATTTGGAAATTTTATCCGGATTTTCTAAAACTTCTTTATGAGAAATGCTTGAACCGATTGTTGAAACAATTCCTTCTCCAACTCTTGCAAGTATTGTAGCTTCGCCGGCGCCGCCAACTAATCTTTCTATATTTGCACGAACTGTAACTCTTGCAATTGCTTTAAGCTGAATACCATCTTTTGCAACTGCGGCAACAAGTGGTGTTTCAATTACTTTTGGAACAACTGACATTTTAACCGCTTCAAGAACATCTCTGCCTGCAAGATCAATTGCTGTTGCACGTTCAAATGTTAATCCAAGATTTGCTTTATCCGCAGAGATAAGAGCGTTTATAACCTTAGTAATATTTCCTCCTGCAAGATAATGTGCTTCTAATTTTGCCTGATCAATTGTTAAACCTGCTTTAGTAGCTGTAATCATACTTCTAACAATTAATACCGGCGGTACTTTTCTCAATCTCATTCCAATAAGATCACGAACAATTTTTACTTTTACTCCAGAGAAGTATGCAGTAATAAATAATCCAAGAGGAACGAAATAAAGAAAGAGAACTAAGAACAAAGCAACCGCAATAATTATTACGATTGACAAACCTGTTAACGCTTCCATCTATACTCCATAAGTTTGTGTAATAAAAAAGTTGTGCAGTCCGCCACATGCGAATCAATCTGCGAATTTAAATTTGTAATATCTGCCTTAATGACGGTGATTTAGATTTTATGACTATAAGACTATCATTTTAGCAGAAATTTTTTCTTTCTGAACTGAAATTATAGAAAATTTTAACCAAATGTACTGGCATTTTAATTGAACTATCAAAAACTCGTCATTTCAGAATTAAATTGATCAAATCATTGATTTAACGCTGGCTTGATAAGGGACAGCACTTATTGTTATATTTCAACAGTGAAACGAATTTAGAGAAAAATTTGTTTTACTTTTAATCAAATTAAGGAGATATATGGACGGAAATTTCTCAGATAGATTGCAGGATGTAATTAGACTTAGCAGGGAGGAAGCTTTACGGCTTGGACATGATTATATAGGAACGGAACATCTGCTGCTTGGAATTATTCGTGAAGGGCAGGGAGTTGCTGTAAGAATTTTAAGAAATCTTGATTGCGATCTTGTAAAACTTAAAAAAGCAATTGAAGATACAGTTAGAACTTCCGGCGGTACTTTAACGATTGGAAATATTCCACTTACAAAGCAAGCAGAAAAAGTTTTGAAGATTACACAGATCGAATCTAAAATTTATAAAGCTGATGTCATTGGTACAGAACATCTTATCCTATCTTTATTAAGAGATGAAGATAACATTGCAACACAGATTTTACATCAGTTTAATGTTACTTATGATTCTGCACGCTCTGAACTTAACTCCATGTTAAGTGCAAAAAATCCAAGAGATGCTAATCAAAAAATTCCACCTTCAATGGATAAGAAAAATGATAAAACAAAAACTCCGGTTCTGGATAACTTTGGGCGTGATCTTACAAAACTTGGAATGGAAGATAAACTTGATCCTGTTGTTGGCAGAGAAAAAGAAATTGAACGTGTT
Organism: Ignavibacteriales bacterium; assembly: GCA_038214015.1. GTDB lineage: Bacteria > Bacteroidota > Ignavibacteria > Ignavibacteriales > Ignavibacteriaceae > IGN3. The sequence goes on from JBBQSH010000002.1 coordinate 24,769, forward strand.
GCACAAATTCTTAGCAGAAGAAAAAAGAACAACCCTGTTTTAATTGGTGAACCCGGAGTTGGTAAAACTGCAATTGCAGAAGGTTTAGCACTTCGTATCATTCAGAAAAAAGTTCCAAGAACTTTGCAGGACAAACGTGTTGTTACTTTAGATCTCGCCGGACTTGTTGCAGGAACAAAATATCGCGGACAGTTTGAAGAGAGAATGAAAGCTTTGATGAATGAACTTGAAAAAGCTGAAGACGTAATCCTCTTTATAGATGAACTTCATACAATAGTTGGTGCTGGCGGTGCAAGCGGTTCGCTTGATGCATCAAATATGTTTAAGCCTGCATTAGCAAGAGGTGATATACAATGCATCGGTGCAACAACTTTAGATGAATATAGAAAATTTATTGAAACTGATGGGGCACTTGATAGAAGATTCCAAAAAGTTATGGTTGATCCGCCAACATACGATGAAACCTTACAGATTCTTGAAAATATTAAATTTAAGTACGAAGAACATCATCGTGTTAGATATTCTACAGAAGCTATACAGACAGCGGTTAAACTCAGTAATCGTTACATAACAGATCGGCATCTTCCTGATAAAGCAATTGATGTAATTGATGAAGCTGGTTCAAGAGTTCACATGGGCAACTTTGAAGTGCCGCAGGATATTCTTGATCTTGAAGAAGAAATTGAAGGTGTAAAAAAAGATAAAGCACGAGTTGTTAAGATGCAGGATTATGAAGAAGCTGCTCGCTTACGTGATAAAGAAAGAAATCTTCTTTCTGATCTTGATACTGCAAAACGTGAATGGGATACCAGAACAAAAGATATAGTTCACGATGTTAGCGAAGATGATATTGCTACCGTTGTTGCAATGATGACAGGAATACCTGTTAACAGAATTGCACAAACTGAATCTGATAAACTGCTTAAGATGGGTGATGCTTTAAAAAAATCTATTGTTGGTCAGGATGAAGCTGTTGAAAAACTAACTAAAGCAATACGCAGAACAAGAGCGGGATTAAAAAGTCCAAATCGCCCAATCGGAAGTTTTATTTTCTTGGGACCAACAGGAGTTGGTAAAACTGAATTGTGTAAAGTGCTTGCAAAATATTTGTTTGATAGTGAAGATGCGCTTGTAAGAATTGATATGAGCGAGTATATGGAAAAGTTTTCTGTTTCAAGATTAGTTGGAGCGCCTCCCGGGTACGTTGGATATGAAGAAGGCGGACAATTAACTGAAAAAGTAAGACGAAAACCATATTCAGTTGTTCTCTTTGATGAAATTGAAAAAGCACATCCGGATATTTTTAGTTTACTGCTTCAGGTTCTGGATGATGGAACTTTAACCGATTCTCTTGGAAGAAAAGTTGATTTCAAAAATACGATTATCATTATGACATCGAACGTTGGAACCAAGGATATTAAGAACATTAGTAAATTTGGTTTTGGCGGAGATGATAAAGCTGATAAGTATTCAAGTCTAAAGGATACTGTTGAAGATGCAATGAAGAAACTGTTCAACCCGGAATTCTTAAATAGAATTGATGATACAATCGTTTTTAGAAATCTTGATAAAGTTGATATCCATAATATTATTGATATAGAAATCAAAGATTTGCTTGCAAACATCAGAGAAAACAAATTAACTCTTGTATTAGATGAATCAGCAAAAGAGTTCTTAGTTAACAAAGGCTTTGATGAAAAATTTGGTGCTCGTCCGTTACGCAGAGCATTACAAAAATATGTTGAAGACCCGTTAGCTGAAGAAATATTGCGTGGTTCATTTAAAGAAGGCACAACAATAATTTCCAAGCACGTTGAAAATACTGAAGACTTAGTTTTCTTTGATGAATCATTAGAACATCCGGATCCAAATGTAGAACCGGAGAAATCTGATTTGGGTGGAATTTAGTTTATCACTTAATTTGACCATTTATAAGCGCATTCTTTAGGATGCGCTTTTTTTTGTTTATTTTTACACTACAATCATTAAACATAAGGTAATACGATGAAAAAATTTAATAAAACTCAAATCAAATCTAATCTTACAAAATTTTCTGGCTGGAGTTTTGAAAAAAAATCTATCACTAAACAATTTAAGTTAAAAGATTTTATTGAAGCATTATCTTTTGTTAACGCAGTTGGAATGGAATCTGAAAAGATGAATCATCATCCGGATATTTTAATGTTTGAATGGAATAAGGTTAAAATAACTATATCAACTCACGATGCAGGCGGAGTAACGGAAAAAGATTTTTCGCTTGCTAAAAAAATAGAGGAAAGATTAAAATGAGCTCGCGGCTCGATGAACTTTTTGATAAATACGATGAAAATCCGTTGGACCCGGATATAATTTACAGCATTGTAAAAGAGTACCTAAAAAACAATGAGGATGAAGAGGCTGAAGTGTACCTGAAAGATTTAATAAAAAAAGATCCCAAGTACGTTCAGGCTTACATTACTTACGGCAACCTTAAAGAAAATAATAATGAGATTGAGGACGCTGAATATTATTACCGAACAGGTTTACGAATTGCCAAAGAATTAAACGATACAAAAGCAATTAGAGCTTTGGAGGATTATCTTGATGAACTTGAATAATGAAGATGTAATAAAGATATTTAAGAGTACCGAAGCTTTGCTAGAAGGACATTTCCTTTTAACATCCGGAAGACACAGCAACCAGTATTTTCAGTGTGCTAAAGTTTTGCAGTATCCGGAATATACTTCACAAATCTGTTCGCTGATCGCAAACCACTTTAAGAGTCACGAAATCGATACTGTTATTGCACCTGCAATGGGCGGGATGATTGTAGGGTATGAAGTAGCTCGCCAAATAAATAAAAGATCGATCTTTACAGAAAGAGAAAATAAAGAAATGACTTTGCGTCGCGGATTTTCTTTATCCAAAGGCGAAAAAGTTTTAGTATGTGAAGATGTGGTTACAACCGGAGGATCAGTTTTTGAAGTTGTAGAAATTGTTAAAAAGTCTGGTGCAAAAGTAGTCGGAGTTGGAAGTATTGTTGATCGCAGTAACGGCAAAGTTGATTTTGGTTATGAGTTTTTTCCTTCACTTAGATTAAATGCTGTGTCATATCCTCCGGAGGATTGTGCGATTTGCAAAGAAGGAAAATTAGAACTAGTCAAACCAGGCTCCAGAAAAGTTTTTTAGTGGTTTGTTAAAATTAAAAATGATAATTCCATTCACATACAGAAGTCGTCCTGAGCGGAGTCGAAGGGCGAAGTGTGACCATTATTAATTATCAGTCTTCGACGGGCTCAGGCTGACAAAAGTATAAAACTATCATATGAAAATAATTTTAGCTTCGATTCTTTTATTATCCAATATTACTTTCTCTCAAATAAATTTTGATCAGTACTTTGAGAATAAAACCTTAAGATTGGATTATTATCACACTGGTAATTCTACTGAAGATTCCTATTCATTTGATGAATTAATTGAGGAGCCATATTGGGGTGGTTCAAAAGTAAATCTGCTCGATAAGTTTGATTACGGCAAATACAAGTTTATTGTAAAGGATTTTGATTCTGGAACAGAAATTTATTCCAGAACTTATTCAACTTTATTCAGTGAGTGGCAAACAACTGATGAAGCAAAAGAAACTATTAAAAGCTTTAGTGAAACGATTGTGTTTCCTTATCCTAAAAACAATATACTTGTTGAGTTCTATGCAAGAGACAAAAAAAATATCTTGCATAAAAAGTTTGAGTATATCGTAAATCCAAATAGCTATTTTATTAAAACTGAGCGAACACTTGAGTATAAAAACTTTGAAGTAATTCATAGTGATGATCCGGATAACGCTGTGGATATTGCAATTATCCCAGACGGTTACACAATAGATGAAATGGATAAGTTCAAAAAAGACTGCGAAAAGTTTGCCGGATATTTATTTAATGCCTCCCCTTACAAAGAAAATAAAAATAAGTTTAACATTTGGGGAATCGAAGCTCCATCAAAGGAAAGTGGAACAGATATTCCTGCAGAAAATATCTGGAAGAACACAATTGCAAATTCACAGTTTTATATGTTTGATCTTGATAGGTATTTAATGACAAGTGATAACAAAACCTTGCGACATATTGCATCAAATGCACCGTATGATCAGATATTTATTTTGGTTAATACTAAAAAGTACGGCGGCGGCGCAATTTATAATCATTACTCGGTTTGTGTTAGTGCTAATAATTACAGTGAATATATTTTTACACACGAGTTTGGACACGGTTTTGTAGGACTTGGAGACGAATATTATACATCCGATGTTGCATACAATGAATTTTATCCACTTGATGTGGAACCACTTGATCCCAATTTAACAACGCTTGTTAACTTTGAATCGAAGTGGAAAGATATGATTGATGAAGAAACTCCAATTCCGACGCCAGCAGAAAAAGGATATAAAGAAACCTTAGGTGTCTTTGAAGGTGGCGGGTATGTTGCAGAAGGTGTTTACAGACCAATGCAGGATTGTTCAATGAAATCAATTTCGGTTGATAATTTTTGTCCGGTTTGCAAACGAGCGATAAAACAGATGATTGACTTTTACAACGAATAAACTTTAAGGAAAGTATTGGATCAAAAAAAATTACATAAAACTGTTGAAACAATTGCGTCTCAAAAATTTGGTTCAGACGAAGAGATGCTCACAACTGTAATCAATGAAATAGTCCATGATCAATCTACAGGATTTACGGGTGGAAGAATATGGAAACTTTATCCGGAGATTGAAGGATACAGACTGCTTTATCAAACAGGGAAAATGGAAAAGATTGATAAAGGTTTTGTAATTCGTGCTCTTCAGTACCCTGTGTTTGAACAGCTTGCACAATCAAGAACAATTCTTGGTCACGAAACAATTGAAGCATTGAAAAAAAAAGGAATCTTTAAATATTCAGCATCCGGTGTGGGACATAAAGCTAAAATACAAGGAAAACCTTTTTATGAATATGTTTTGGCACTTAACTCAAAAAATATTGATGAAGAATTAAGAGTCAATCTCAGCATTATCTCTACAGCATTAACTTCCCAAATAAAACAGAGAAAAATATCTTATAGTGCAAACCAACTTAAAGCTGATATTGATAAAGCAAGAGAATTACAAAAAAGTATTTTACCTGAACACGAATTTAAATTTCATCACTTTGATATTTATGGTATTACCGATCCTGCTGAAATAGTTGGCGGAGATTTTTTTGATTACCTGGACATCGGCGATAACAACGATAGAATCGGTGTTACGATTGGCGATGCTGCAAGTAAAGGTGTTGCCGCAGCTGCGGAAGCTATGTATGTTTCCGGAGCTTTGCGAATGGCAACAACTTTTGAAATTAAGATTTCACTTATCCTCAAACGAATGAATGAACTTGTAAATAAAATTTTTGAAGATGATAAGTTCACCTCTTTATTTTATGGCGAACTTTCAACTTATAAGAATGGATTGTTTCTTTATGCAAATGCCGGGCATAATCCGCCGATATTTTACCGAAGTGCTAAAAATAAATTTGAATATCTTCAACCAACAGGACCAGTATTGGGACCAGCACCGCAATCAAAATATTATGTTGAAAACATTAATATTTACTTAAACGATATACTTGTTTTGTATTCTGATGGTGTTACAGAAGCTGCTAATACAAAGTTTGCATTTTATGGCGAACAAAAATTAATCTCTATGATCAGAAAACTTAAGGATAAAACCCCCAAGGAAATTGCACTTGGCATTTTAGAGGATGTTATTAAGTTTTCTACAAATGGTTCTTACACTGATGACAAAACGATAGTTGTAATTAAGAGAACATCATAAGCAATTAACTAAGAATATTGATTAGGTGTTTAGTGAAAAAACAAAGCGTCGTTTAGCGCGAAGTCGAAGCGTCATCCTGAGCGAAGTCGAAGGATGATTTTTTGCAACTTAAAGTCACTCTTCAACAGTTCACGGCAGCGAACAGAGTGACAAATAGATTGAATATTAAATTTTATATCAATTATTAAATCTAAAGTTTAAATTTTATGTTAACCTCAATAAACCCGGCAAATAACAAATCGATTAAAAGCTATGATGAAATGACAAGTGAAGAATCTGCAAATATTATTTCACTTGCCAATCAGACTTTTTTAGAATGGAAAGAAACTTCTTTCGCTTATAGATCTGTATTGATGAAAAATGCTGCAAAAGTTCTTAGAGAGAATTCTGAAGAGTATTCTGTTTTGATGACGGTGGAAATGGGAAAACCGATTGTACAATCAAGAGCAGAAATTGAGAAGTGTGCCTGGGTATGTGAGTACTATGCAGACAATGCTGAAAAATTCCTTTCAGATGAAATTATCAAAACAGAAGCAAGCAAAAGTTTTGTTTCATATCAGCCTCTTGGAGTTATACTTGCTATAATGCCCTGGAATTTTCCATTCTGGCAAGTGTTTCGTTTTGCCGCTCCAAATCTGATGGCTGGCAATGGCGGTTTATTAAAGCACGCATCCAATGTTTCCGGCTGTGCCTTAGCTATTGAAGATGTTTTTAAAAAAGCCGGGTTTCCAGTGAATCTTTTCAGAACACTGCTGGTAAAATCAATAAATGTAAAAGAAATAATCTCGAATGAGAAAGTTCGAGCAGTTACTCTAACCGGGAGTGTTCCTGCAGGAAAATCAGTTGCATCGCTTGCTGGCGGTTTGATTAAGAAAACAGTTTTAGAATTAGGCGGCAGCGATCCTTATGTTATTCTTGAAGATGCTGATTTGGAAAAAGCAGCTATGTCTTGTGTAACATCTCGATTAATAAATGCAGGACAAAGCTGCATTGCAGCAAAGAGATTTATTATTGTTGAAAGTGTTTATGATGAGTTTGAAAAGTTGTACCTGGATTTAATGTCGAAGAAAATAATGGGTGATCCATTAGATGAAAAAAATGATTTGGGTCCTCAGGCAAGTTTACAATTAAGAGATGAATTACACGATCAGGTTTTAAGAAGTATAAAACAAGGCGCAGAATTAATTCTTGGCGGTACAATGCCTGATATGGATGGTGCATATTATCCACCAACAATTTTAAGAAACGTTAAACCGGGAATAGCAGCTTTTGATGAAGAATTATTTGGACCTGTTGCAGCATTGATTAAAGCGAAAGATGAAGAAGATGCAATTGAACTTGCTAACAAAAGTATTTTTGGTTTAGGTGCCGCAGTCTTTACAAGGGATGTTAAAAGGGGTGAACAAATTGCAAAAGAAAAACTTAATGCCGGATGCTGTTTTGTAAATGACTTTGTAAAATCAGATCCAAGACTGCCGTTTGGCGGGATTAAAGAATCAGGTTACGGTAGAGAACTTTCCTCAATTGGAATAAAAGAATTTGTGAATATAAAATCGGTTTATATCAAATCGTTATCGTAAACTATACCAATTTCTTATTATCTGAAATCTCAACACTTACTCCTGCAAGAGCAATTGGTTTTCCAGCATCATCAGTAATTAAAGATGTAGAAAGATGCGTTAGAAACTCTTCACCATTTTTTCTTTTATTAATAAGTTCTCCGGTCCATCCTCCAGCCAAAGTTTCCGGAAATATTTTCTTTACAAATTCGGGGTCATTTTTTTGTGAGCGGATAAATGAAATTGGTTTACCAATAATTTCATTTGGTGAATAACCATAAACACGAGTGAATGATTTGTTTACAAACATAATTTTGTCTCTCATATTGGTTATGCAAACACATTCAGATACACTTTTTAGTGCATGGGCAAGAATATTAATTTTTTCTTCTGCTAATTTTCTTTCGGTTATTTCGGTTACAAATCCCTCAAGACAAATAACATCGCCTTTATCATTATAAATTGCGCGACCCTTTTCCCAAACCCATTTTTCAAGTCCTTGCCATGTAAGTATACGGTATAGCAACGTATAAGATTCGTGATTGTTTAAGGCATTTTGTATTGTTTCATAAACAAGAAGCTGGTCATCTTTGTGTATTAGATTCGCATAGCTTACAACCTTATCGTTTATTAGCTCATCTTTTCTGTAACCTGTTAGTTGATAACATCCTTCGCTTACAAACTGCATTGTCCAGTTTAAATTATTTGCACATTTATAAGCCATACCTGGCAGATTACTCAAGAGCAAATCTAATTCTCTTTTTTGTTCAGAAATAATTATCTCAGATTGCTTTCTATCAGTTATATCTCTAACAATAGCTTGCAGATAAACTTCCTGTTGTAATTCGATTCTCTTTAAACTCACTTCAGCATCAAATTGCTGTCCATCAAAACTTGTATGCCTCCACTCAAAAAACTGAGGAACACCATTAATAGCCTCAGCCATTTTTTCCTTTGCTTTTGATTTAGACGGCTGACCATCGGGCTGCAACGCAGGAGAAAACATATATGGATTTTTACCAATGATTTCACTTTTAGCGGCTTTAAATAATTGTGTTGTTTTTTTATTACAATCAATAAATACGTCATCCTTCATTAAAAAGATTGCATCATTAGCAGACTCAAAAAGCGTTTTAAATTTTAGTTCACTTAATTTAAGCGCATCAAGAGCTTTTTGTTTTTCAGTAATATCAGTAAAGAATATAGCTATCGTTTTATCAGATAATTTCATTACTGAAAACTCATACACACCTTTGAAATGGATATCTTCATAATTTAAAGACTGGCTAAGCAGGGGATTATTGGTTTTAAGTATTTCCTTGAATTTTCCTATAACATTATCTTTTTTCAAAGATGGGAAGATATCTTGAATTTTTTTTGATATTAGAGCATAAACATCAATGTGAAGAATATCTACTGCTGATTGATTAGTGCTTATCAATATCAGATCATCATTTTCATCTAATCTGTAAACAAGTACACCAAGCGGGGATGCATCCAGCATATTCTGAAGACTTTGTGCAAGATCTTTTGCCTTCGCTTCAGCATTTTTTTGAAAAGTAATATTATCAAACACAAAGAATATTTCTTTCGTTAATGAAGATTCATCTGTGGTATAGATAGTTTCTCTTACCCAAAACTCCTGCTTATTCTTTCTAAGCATTTTCATTTCATGCGGTGATTGCTTGTCTGGATTTAAGAGCACATACTGGATTTGTTTTTCAAGTCGTGCTGCATCTTGTGCAACAAATAAAATTGAGAGATGAGAACCAATCAACTCATTTGTAAGGTAACCTAATTCTTGCGCACCATTTTTATTTACAGTGGTAATTATTCCGTCTAAATTAATTGTGATATGTATTAAGGGATGGTTCTCATAAAGCAAACGAAATTTATCATAAGGTTCTTCAGACATTTTACGCATTTCGATTTTCTTTTCTGAGAATTATTTAGATGAAGGTTTCATATTATATTCAATTAATCTTCTGTACCTTAGAATTAAGAAACAAAAAATCTTACACACCAAGATAATAAGATTATCTTTTATAGTTTACAATATAATTTTAGAATTTTACTATTAGCGGTTTATTTCCAATACTCAGAGAAGAATGCATATTTTGATTGTTATAATTTAGCTTGAGATTTATCTTTACAATAAAGAAATTAAAAATCTGGAAATCTGCTATTGAAAAATTATAAGCTAATAATAGAGTATGACGGTACAAATTATTCAGGTTGGCAGATCCAAAAAAATTCCCAATCAATTCAACAAAAAATTACAGAAGCAATTGAGGTTATACTAAAAGAAAAAATCAATCTTACTGGATCAGGAAGAACTGATTCTGGTGTTCACGCAATTGGGCAGGTCGCAAATTTTAGAACTGAAACGGAAATAAATGTTTATCGATTTAAACATTCGTTAAACTCAATTTTACCTTCCGATATTGTGGTTTCTAAAATAGAAGAAGCTGAGTTTGAATTTCATGCCAGATTTGATGCAAAAAAAAGGACCTATTTATATCTAATAACACAAACAAGATCACCTTTCTATAAAAATTATTCATATTTTTATCCACGTAAAATTGATTTAGAAAAACTGAATTCACTTATTTACTTATTCTTGGGTGAAAAGGATTTTACTTCATTCAGCAGAAAAAATACTGAGATTGAAAATAAAAATTGTAATGTGCATAAAGCCTTTTGGCGAAAAAAAGGAGAACTAGTTTTATTCTCGATTCAAGCAAGCAGATATTTACACGGCATGGTAAGAACAATAGTTGGTACCTTGTTAAATGCACAAGATCAAAATGATCCTGGAACTTTTATTAAGGAAATTTTTAATTTAAAAAACCGGGAAGACGCTTTTGAAGCTGTTCCGGCTAAGGGACTATTTTTATATAAAGTGGAGTATTAAAAATGTTTAATCTAAATTCTAAAACGATTTTAATAACAGGCGGATCAAAAGGAATTGGCGCAGCTTGTGTAAAATATTTTTGTATGGCTGGTGCTTCAGTTGCATTTACGTATAATTCAAATCAGGCATTAGCTGCCAGGATTGAAAAACGTTTTTCTAAAATTTCCAAATGCAAAGCATATAAAACTGATATCACAAATGAAGATGAAATTAAAAGTACTGTTCAAAATGTAATAAAGGATTTTGGTAGAATAGATGTTTTGGTAAACAATGCTGGAATATGGAAAGAAGCCAGGATAAGTAAGATGAAACTTTCTGCTTGGGAAGAAACAATAAAAACAAATCTTACATCAACATTTTTGTTTACTCAGCAAGTCGCTCATTTTATGAAATTAAAAAGATACGGCAAAATTATTAATATCTCATCAACCGCAGGGCAAAGGGGAGAAGCACATTACTCTCATTACGCAGCCTCTAAAGGCGGTATGATATCGTTTACAAAATCACTTGCATCAGAACTTGGACCTTTTAATATTAATGTAAACAGTGTAGCACCTGGCTGGGTATTAACTGATATGTCTAAAAGTGTTTTATCCAATAAAAAAAGTTTAGACGAAGAATTGAAAAAAATTCCTTTAGGAAGAATTGCCACTGCTGATGACATTGCCGGGCCGGTAATATTTCTTGCATCCGATTTATCCCGTCATGTAAATGGTGAAGTTTTAAATGTTAATGGTGGTTCTGTTTTAGTCGGATAAAAAAGAATGGAATTTTTAGCAAGCATACATCCTAAAGTTGTTCATTTTCCAATTGCATTTTTAATGCTATATCCTTTAATGGAATTAATCTATCTATTTACAGGAAAAGATTTTATTTCAAAAGTGGCAATGCTATTTCTTGCAATCGGAGTTGTCGGATCTTTATTTGCTGTGCTTTCAGGTAATCAGGCGTTTGAGTTTGTAAGAAACTGGACAAATGAAGGCAAAGAAATATTCAGTTCTCATCAGACCTTTGCAAATTTAACTGTGTGGTACTTTTCAGCTTTGCTTGTTTTAAGATATTTTTTGTTTGTTAAGAAAAAACTTAATAGCGCAATTATTAGTGTTATCTTTGTTTTGTCATTAGTCGGTGGTTATTTTGTTTATCAGGCAGGTAATTACGGTGGAAAATTAGCAGATCAGGTTGTGATTAACTCAATTTCAAACATCGAAAAAGAAAAGTAAATTATTTTAAAAGATTTTTTAACTAATTTTATTTTACAATGATAAGATCCATAAAATATTTATTAACTGTTGTTTTGTTTTTTTCTACAATAGCCATTGCAGAAAAACCGCCTTCAACTAAAGCGACCGGATTTTTTGTTGCTTTTGGTGTTGGACCCAGAATGCCGCTCGGAGAATTTTCAAACACTACTAATATTGGTTATGGAGTGAATGTTGAATTTTCATATACCGATACTGAGTTTCTTCCTGTGTTTCTCTTTGCCAATGTTGGATATGAACAATACCCTGGCTCCCAAAATTATTTTCAAAAAACCGATTACTCAAATTTTCATACAAATGCTCTTCCAGTTAATATTGGTGCGCGATACTATTTTGCTCCTTTGTTAGAAAATATAGTTTTACTTATGCCAATTGTTCAAGCATCAGCAGCCTACACCTATTATCAAACATTAAATGAGTTTGATGAAAATTCCGGAAGGAACAATTTTCTTGCTGATGAGAGTAAATTTGGATTCAGTGCTGGTGCCGGGGTTTCGATGTTTATGATGGAATTGTTGGCAACTTATAATTATATGCCTTCCAACCAATTTATTTCAGTCGATCTAAAAGTAAGAATTCCCTTATTTATAAGTTTTTAGGAGAGTGTTATGAATTATAAAAATCTGCTTCTTGATATCAATGAACATATTGCTGTTCTAACTCTAAACCGTCCTGATAAACTTAATGCACTTAACAATGAAACATTATCAGAATTACAGCAAGCACTTGAGTTGTTAAAGAATGATGAAAATATTTTTGTTGTAATAATAACCGGAAGTGGCGAGAAAGCCTTTGTTGCCGGTGCAGATATTTCTGAAATCAACAAACTGAATATGCTGGATGGGAAAAAGTTTGCTGAATTTGGTCAATCAGTTTTTTCTATGATTGAAAAATTTGACAAGCCTGTAATTGCCGCCGTAAATGGATTTGCTCTGGGCGGCGGTTGTGAACTTGCTCTTTCCTGCCATATAAGATTAGCAAGTGAAAATGCAAAGTTTGGGCAGCCCGAAGTTAACCTTGGAATTATTCCCGGTTACGGCGGAACACAAAGACTAACCCGATTGATTAATTCCGGCAGAGCAGCAGAATTGATTTTAACTGCTGATATGATTGATTCATCTGAAGCTTTAAGAATTGGATTGGTTAATAAAGTTTATCCGCAAAGTGAATTGCAAAGTAAAGCTTTTGAGATGGCCTCTAAAATTGCAAGTAAAGGACAGCAAGCAATACGTTTATCTTTAAAGGCTATAAAAGTTGTTGATGAAGTTTCTTCACGAGAAGGACAAAATATTGAAGCCACACTGTTTGCATTATGCTGCGGTACTGAAGATTTTAAAGAAGGTACGCAAGCGTTTTTGGATAAAAGAAAACCAACGTTTACAAATAAATAGACTTATTGAAATCGTAAAGCAGACTTAGTCTGCTAATATTTAGACCCAAAACTATTTTGTGAAAAACGCGAGTTAGAATTTAATTTGATAAGTAAAAATCATTGAACTAAAACTACCTAACGGAAGGCAGGCTTAATCTTAAACTCAAATGACTAAATCTTCTCTACCGAAAAATACTGCTCTAATTTTGTTCGGCGTTGTCGTAATACTTCTTGTCGTGAATATTGTAATTACAAAATATATTACTAATGGTGAACAGCCTAAAAACAGGGAAGCATTAGGTGGAATTGAGATTGACAAATCATTTCATTCAGCACTTAAGAATTACGGTTTTTCAGATAGCTGGATATCCCAAAAAAAAATAAAAAATTTATTGGGTGATTCACTTTTTTCAAGCTATTCTGTTAAAGTTCCGAAAGATGTTCCAATACAGTTACTAATTCTTGAATTAAAAAATATTTTTTGGGAATATGAAGTTAATCTGGAGTCTGAAGAAATTGTCGCTGGAAAAAAATCTTTATTGCAGATATCATCCGATAACACATTAAAACTTGCAGCTGAGTTTTATTATGATGAAAAAGTTACTAGACAGTATGGAACAGTATCATTTCTTGTTAATGATCTTCCTTTGCAAGATGAAGAACAGCTAAATACTGTTTTAAACATACCCGAACTTTTCTATACTGTTGTCACTCCCAAAGATGAATCAAAAAAAAGGTTATCACAATTATCCAAAGCAGGTAAAAGATATGCTTTACTTCTGGATGATAATATCGCGGAGTTAAACTTTAAACTATCCAGTAGTTATTCTGATGATAAGATTAAGAAATCTATAAAAGAAATTGTTGGAACATTTTATAATGCAGTTTTTTTTATAATAGATGATAGATCGGATTTATTTAAATCAAAAAAATATCCATTAATTCAATCTGAATTATTGAAAAGGGGAATTAAAGTGATCCCATCTTCTAAATTGGAAACATTAGCTTCATCAAAAGTTAATGCAGAAGATAAATTTCAGGATTTTATGTTAACTGTTCAGAAGAATGATGAAAAAGTTTTAATAGTAAGTGCAAATGATTATCTAACAATATCTACGTTAATTCCTTCATACAGAAAAATTGGCTATAAATTTATATATCCTGGGGATATAATAATTAAAAGATAATTGTATCACACCGAATACAGTCGAAGTGTGACTTTAAATACTTAAACTTAATTTTGTTTAATCTAAAGATTTCTCACCCTATAAATAGGGTTCGAAATGATATTTCTAAGTATTAATGTAAGGAAAATCACTCAAATCACTTCACCATACAAATCAACTTCTACAAGTTCGATCGGTAACTCTCCAAGTTTTTGAAGCAATAAATATTTATCTCCCACCAGTACAATTGTTAGTTTATCATTGATTATAAATTCTTTTGCCGCCGTATCTACATCCTCTTTTGAAACTGCATTTACATTTTTAATATAGGTATCAAAATAATTATCAGGCAAATTGTATAATATTTTACCAGCCACACCTGATGCGATCTGACGATAAGTCTCAAAATTTAGAGGAAACTTTTTTGTTATAGATGATTTAGCAAATTCTATTTCTTTATCGGAAACACCATTATGAATGTTATCAAGTTCAAAAAGAATTTCCTTCAAAGCGTTTGCTGTATTTTCAATTCCTACTGAAGTCGATACCTCAAAAAAGGCTGTGTCTTTAAAGTATTGAAATCTTGAAGTCGCACCGTAAGTATAGCCGTTTCTTTCTCGTAGATTAAGATTGATTCTACTTGTGAACTGCCCGCCTAAAATTGTATTAAGTAAATATCTTTGAAAAAAATCTTTTTGATTTCTTTTTAGCGTTATATGCCCAACTCGTATTTCAGTTTGAACCGAGCCTTCCTTGTGATGCAGATAAATTTTCGTACTTAGTTTGGTTGATGAAGCAGAAAAAGTAAAATCAGGTTTAGTGTTTTTCCACTCCGAAAAATATTTGTTCAATAATTTTTCAAGTTTATCCTGATTTAAATCTCCAACGACGATCAAAGATGAATTTGAAGGTGAGAAGAATTTTGCGTAATGAGATTTTATCTCATCAACTAAAATTGATTCGACCGTTTCCTCATATCCTGAAACAGGGAATGAGTAGTTGTTTGATTTTCCTAAAATAACTCTATTAAAAATCTGATCAGCTAAATATTCTGGCTCATCTTTACTTTGCATTATCCTGATGATCAGTTTCTTTTTCTCTCTGTCAAAATCTTCATCATTAAAAGATGGTTTGAGCAAAACTTTACTGAAAAGTTCTAAGGATCTATCAAAATTCTCTGAAAGAGTTTGTAAACTCATATTTATTAAATCATTATCTGTTGATACATTAAAACTTGAACCAAGCATATCAAATTCATCACTCAACTGTAATGCATTCATCCCATCAGTGCCTTCATCCAATACAAGTGAAGTGAGATAAGATAACCCTTTTTTATTTTCCGGATCGTATTTACTTCCGGCGTTTATAATAAGATTTAATCTTACCAACGGCAGCTTATCTTTTTGTATGAATATTATACGTAATCCATTACCCAGTAAAAATTCATTTGGTTTCGGAAGCTTAAAAGTAATTTCGGATTTTACTTCAGGTATATTTTTTCTATCAATCATTATAACTTTTCCTTTGGGGTGATGCGAAGTTCTACAAATGGTTTGGTCAGATAATTTTGAACTGCACTTTTTAGTGAAAGTTTATCCACATTATTGTAGCGTTCAAGATCACGTTCAAAAGAATTTGGTTCATTTAAATGATAGTTGTAATGATTAAGATAGTCCGCAACTGTATCAAGATTTTGCATAGCAAAAACAAACTGCGCTTTAATTCCGTTTTTAGATTTTTCTAATTCTTTTTCACTAACATCTGAAGCTGCTAAAGTATTTACTTCATCTAAAATTATTTTTTTAATTTCATCAAGATTCGTTCCCGGACGTGCGGTCGAAATTATCATAAACTGTCCACCAAACTTTCCGGAATATTGAAATGCGGTAACATCCTGAGCAATCTGTAAATCAAAAACTAATTTTTTGTATAGTCTGGAATTTTTCGAACCGGTTAAAATATCGGCTGTAACTTCTAATGATGAATCATCTTTACCAAAAATTAAATCCGAATGCCATGCAAGATAAATTCTATCAAGCTGCACATTGTCTTTATGTTCAACGAAAATATTTGCCTTAAGAGTAAGTTTATTTGATTCAGGTTTATGATTTGATTCAAATGGTTCGATTGACCCGAAATATTTTTCAATCAATTGAACTACATTTTCTTTTTCAAAATCTCCTGCAACCACAAGGCATGCATTATTTGGAGAATAATATTTTTTAAAAAAGTTTTTTACATCATCAAATGAATAACTTTCAATATCTTTTAAAAATCCAATTGTTGACCAGCTATATGGATGACCTTCAGGATAAAGATTTGTATTGATTAGTTCCCAGGCTAAACCATATGGCTGATTATCATATCTCTCCAATCTTTCATTCTTCACAACATCTTTTTGGTTATCAAGTTTTTCTTGAGTGAGCGCAGGAAGAAAATATCCCATTCTATCTGATTCCAGCCAGAGAGCAAGTTCTAAATAGTTAAAAGGAAGTTTTTCATAATAATTTGTCTTGTCTGTTGATGTTGAACCATTTAAAGTTCCACCTGCCTCCTGGATGTAGCGAAAGTGCATTTCATTAGCAATGTTTTCTGATCCCTGAAACATCATATGTTCAAACAAATGTGCCAGACCGGTTTTACCTTTTGTTTCATATGCAGAACCAACCTTATACCATATGTTTACTGAAACGAGGGGGAGAGAATTATCTTCATATAAAATGTACTCGAGTCCGTTTTTTAGTTTACCTTTTGTGCAATTAAGATTAAGATGATTCAAATTTTTTCCTTTGGATAATCAATAAATACGTAGCACAGACTTCAGTCTGTGATTGTCCTAAAAAATAATTGTAAACGCAGACTGATTCGCCGCGGCGGACTACGCTGCGATAACTCATAATTATTTTAATAAAAACTCAATTCGCTCAAGCTTTCCATCAATATTATTGTTAGGAAAGATACGAAGTATTTTTGCAAGTAATGGATTTATATCAATGTTGTTTAAAGTGCCGCAAGTATAACCGGATTTAAAATCAGGACCAATTGCATAAAATATGCCATGCATATCTATATGATTATTATCATAACCATGTTGTCCTCCCGAATTCATATTTCCGTATCTGTTTATATCTTTATTGGTCATTAAACTCCATCCCGGATCTGCAATTAAAATAATTTCCGGTATCATTGCGTTATTTGAAAAATGATAGTATTCAGGAACTTCTTCCCTTCGATAGACTTTGAAGTTACTCTCTTCAGATTTTAACTTGTTATAAATTTTATCACTTTCATTTTTTTCAGGGAAGACATACATAACTGGACCATAATCCCACAGATTCTGAGTATATCCCCCCAACATTTCTTCAACATTAATTATTCTATCACCACTCACATCAGACATTCCGTGATCAGATACAATTATTATATTTGTGCTGTCATAGAGATTAATTTCCTTTAATCCATTGAATAATTTTCCGATTAAACTGTCTAATCTCATCAAACTATTGGTCAGTTCCTGGGAGTTTGTACCAAACCTATGTCCGTATGTATCCGCCGCATCAAAATAGAGAGTAATAAATTTTGGCTTTTGATTGATAGGTAGCTTTAACCAATCCAGCACTCCTTCAACTCTTTTATCATAATCTCTTAGATGCTCATAATATTCAAAATAATCAGGTCTTCTATATTCAAGATTAAGTTCTGATCCCGGCCAGAAATAACTTGCAGTAATAACACCCTGTCTTTTAGCAGTTTCCCAAATTGCTTCGCCTTTATACCATTTAGGATTTCTAACTGCACTAGTATCACCAATCTTATAAATCTCATTTGTTACAGGGTCAATAAAATTATTTGCAATTATCCCATGGTTTTCCGGATACAAGCCTGTAACGATTGAATAATGATTAGGAAAAGTTTTTGTAGGGAAACAAGGTTTAAGGGTTAAAGCATGCACTCCATTTTCTTTAATAAAATCAAGATTTGAGGTTAATCCTCTGTTTGGATAATCCCATCTAAATCCATCAAAAGATATTAGGATGGTATAGTTTTTTTGTTGTCCTAAGATTTGAATAGATAACAGAAAAAACACCAGAGTAATAATTTTAATTTTGAATATTTTTTTCATAAAACTTTTTATCTCTTTTTTGTAAAAATGAATAAATTTCATCAAAAATCCTTCAATTATTTTCTGGAAATAGAATAAATTAAAAAAGCAAGTGTTTAAGAAGTATTATTTAAATATTAATTTTCAAAAAAGACTAAAGATTGCTTGCATAAAAATTCGTTTAGACTAATATTTCTTGTACACTTTATTGACTTTTTGCTATGCAGAAAAATTATACTATTAAACTTATCTCAAATAATCTATCCCTTAACTATCTCAAGGAGAAAAAATGATTAATCGTTACTCGTTACTATCGATTTTCATGATGCTTCTTGTAACATTTACACTTATGCAATCAAATTTATTTGCACAAGGTGTTACAACAGCAGCAATGAATGGAATTGTAGTAGACTCAAATGGCGACCCATTGCCGGGCGCTAACTTATTAGCTGTTCATACCCCATCAGGAACAGAATATGGAACAACTACACGTGTTGATGGAAAATATAATCTTAATGGTTTAAGAACCGGTGGTCCATACAAAATTACTGTTTCATTTGTTGGATATAAATCACAGGTTTTTGAAGGCCAAAATCTTCAATTAGGGCAAAATGCTAAAATTGATTATACATTAATCGAAGAAGCAGTTGAATTAGGTGCAGTAACTGTTGTTGGAGAAAAAAATTCAATACTTTCTAGCAATAGAACAGGTGCAGAACAAAATGTTACTGCGAAAGATATTGAATTAGTTCCTTCAATTAGAAAAGACTTTGGTGATTTTGTCAAATTATCACCCCAAGCAAATGGAAATAGCAGTTCTATCGCTAGCAGAAATAATCGATATAACAATATTCAAATTGATGGTACTCAATACAATGATTTATTTGGTTTAGGCGCAACAGGTGCTCCAGGTGGTCAGACGGGAACAACTCCAATTAGTATTGATGCTATCCAAGAGTTTCAGGTTGTAGTAGCACCTTACGATATAAAGTACGGTAGTTTTACAGGCGGCGGTGTTAATGCTATTACCAGAAGTGGTACCAACAAGTGGACAGGGTCAATCTTTGGCTACGGAAGAAATGAAAGTTTAGTAGGAGGTGCTGGCTTTCAAGAAGAAAATAAAGATTATCCCGAATTTAAAGAATATGCTTACGGTTTTAGACTTGGTGGTCCAGTAATAAAAGACAAATTATTCTTATTTGCTAATGGTGAAATCACAGCAAAAGATCAACCGCTTTCAAATATTTCTTTAGTTACCGGTCCATCTACTGCTAAAGATCTCGGTGATCAATTTGCTGCTATACTTAGTAGTAAAGGAATGGATGCCGGCACATACGGAACTTACACTGTTGAACAGCCCAGTGAAAAGTTCTTCGTTAGATTGGATTTTAACCAATCAGAAAATCATAAAATGACTTTGAGACATAATTACGTAACTGCTTATCAAGATATTTTAGCAAGCAGAAATTCAAACACTCAATTATCATTTAATACTTTAGCATATCGTATTAAAAACATAACTAATTCTACTGTATTCCAGCTTAACAGCACGTTTGCTAATAACTTATCAAATGAGTTAATTCTTGGCTTCACAACTATAAGAGATAGAAGAGCCGGAATAAGCGATAGACGTCCCGAAGTTAGAATTATGAGAGAAGATGTTCTTTTGATTGCAGGACCGGATAGGTTCTCGTCTGCAAATGAACTCGATCAGGATATTTTTGAATTTACTAATAACTTCTCAGCATACCTTGGAGATCACGTACTTACTTTAGGTACACATAATGAATTTTTCTCATTCAGAAACTTATTTGTCAGATCTTTCTATGGATATTATGAATTTAATACATTAGCAGATTTAGAGAATGAAACTCCTAGTTACTACCAGAGAGTATTTTCACAAGATCCAAATGTTGACAAACCAGCGGCAAGATTTAGTGTAAACCAGCTTGGATTCTATTTACAGGATGAGTGGACAGTGGTTCCAACATTCAAACTAACCTTTGGTGTAAGAGCAGATATTCCATTCTTACCAACAGAACCTGGATATAATCCATTGTTATCAGAAGATTTTCCAGAATACAGCACTTCTGATGTACCAAGTGGTAATGTAATGTTTTCCCCAAGACTTGGTTTTAACTGGGATTTTTTTGGTAATAGATCTACACAGTTAAGAGGCGGTGTTGGTATTTTCACAGGTCGTATACCATATGTATGGATGTCTAACAACTATGGTAACACAGGTCTTTTGATTGCCGAAGTTAACCAGGCAACAGGTGGTAATGTTGGATTTTCAGTTGATCCGAATGATCAGCCTGGTCCAGGCGATCCAGGAACCGGTGCACCAAGAACAAGATCAGAAATTGATTTAGTTGATCCTGATTTCAACTGGCCTCAGATCCTAAGAGCTAATCTTGGTCTCGATCAAGAACTGCCTTGGAATATGATTGGAACTGTGGAATTTATGTATTCAAAATCTATGAATGATCTTGTATATGAAAAATTAAATCTAAATTCCCCAAGCGAAACAAATCCAACAATCCCAGGTGAAGGAGGAAGACCTAGATTTGGAGGAACGAACAGTTATGACAGCAGATATTTTGATGTTCTTTTATTAAAGAATACAGATGAAGGATATCAATATAATTTCTCAGTTCAATTACAGAGAAATGTAGCTCAAGGACTATCTTTCAACACTGCTTATACATATGGTGTTTCTCAGGACGTAAATAGTGTACTTTCTTCACAAGCTCAGTCACAGATCAGATACAATCCAGTTTCAGGAGATCCTAATGCTCCTCCATTAACTACATCTAGTTTTGATTTAGGACATAGATACTTTGCTTCTGTATCATATGCTCATGAGTTCTTTGAAAATTCTCCAACTTCTATTTCATTCTTTTACAATATTCAATCAGGTCGTCCCTTCTCATTTACAGTTAATGGTGATTTGAATAATGATGGATTAAATGGAAATGATTTATTCTATATCCCTGGTTCTCCGGATGATATATTAGTTGGGGCAGTTACCGGTGGTGCTTATGTTGAAAACGCTCAACAAAAAACAGACTTGTTTGCTTTCATAGATAACAATGAGTATCTCGCTGAAAATAAAGGTACAATGTCTGAAAGGAATGCAAGCAGAGCTCCATGGAATGATCAACTTGATATGAGAATTGCTCAGGACTTTGGAACTGGAATTGGTAGTTTTCAAGTTGCTTTGGATATTCTAAACGTTCTTAATCTTGTAAATACAGAATGGGGATGGTTCCAAACCACATCTCAAGATACTTACACGATTGTAACATTAAATGGAACTGATCCTGCTACAGGAAGACCAGTTTATAGATTCAGCAAACCCTCAACAAACACTGCCTGGACACCAACTGATTTATTATCACGCTGGCAGATGCAATTAGGATTAAGATATACATTCTAATTAGGACCCTTGTTCTTAAACTAAAAGGCGATCTTCGGATCGCCTTTTTTTATGACCTCAGTTAAGGTTTATATTTAAAACTATCATAAATAAATCAATATTTTTTTGCTAATCATCTTGAGACAAACCACCGGCTGATCTCTTTTTTCAATATTATAAAGAAAGATTTAGAGTACTAAGTTCTAATTTATAAAAAGATAAAAATATAATGCAGGGTTTGTATGTCTTTCCTGTGAAAACGGGAATCCAACACTACTAAAAGTAAATGGATTCCCACTTTCTCCCGAAGGGATGCCTATGGCAGTGGGAATGACAAACGTGTGTATTTAACTACAAGAGCAGTATCCAGTTTAGTGTAAAAGTTTCAAAACTCTATCGGGTCTTATCGAACCTAAAAGTTTAAACAATTCTGAAAACGGAATATCTCTACCCCAGGAAAACAGAGTAATAAAAGCTTTACTAACAACTTCATCACCTGATTGAGCATCCGTTACTTTAGCCTTTAGGAAATAGTGTTGAGCCAAAATTGAAATTGAAAAAATGAGAAATAGTAGAGCAAGTTATTTCATATTAAGACGATTTTATATTTATTTGACAAGTGAAAAATTACGACACATATCCAAAAATGAAAATTTCAGATGAAAATTTAACATTCTCATATTAGGATAGAAGAACTTCTCTCTTGCAATTAAATCAACTTTTATGATATTTTAGCAGGTAATAAAACAGAGTCTATCTTTAAAGAAGGCTACTTTTTTCTTTAATTAAAATATTGGACTTGATCCTTGAGACAGGTACCAGCTAAAAATACACAGTATTCATATCTCATTGTCGGCGATGGCAGGCTCTCAAAACATTTCCAGCATTTCTTTTTTTTAAAGAATATTTCTTATAAAGGCTGGACCAGAAGTTCAGAGGACTCATTCCAATCAATCGGACAATTCACTCAAAGCGTATTAGTTTTAATTAAGGATGATGAAATCCAAAACTTCATAGATAATAATCACAAAAAATTAGCTAATGACAAAACCTGGATACATTGTTCAGGAATGCTTTCCACACCTCTTGCCGAAAGTGCTCATCCTTTGATGACTTTTACCGAAGAACTTTATTCGCTTAAGAAATATGAATCAATAACTTTTATCACAGAAAAAGGTAGAAAGAGTTTTAAAGAATTATTTCCAGAATTAAAAAATCCTAATTATGAAATTGAGCCGAGTCAAAAAACTCTTTACCATGCATTTTGTGTGCTTAGCGGAAATTTTACAACAATGATCTGGCAATTCTTTTTTGATTATTTAAAATCAAAGGATATCCCTGAGTCAGCAGCATACTTATATTTAACCACTATCACAGACAATCTTAAAAATAATTTGGCACCGCTTACTGGACCTATACAACGAAATGACAAAAACACAATTCAAAAACATCTTGAAAGTTTAAATGATCACCCGGTTAAAAATATTTACATTTCATTTTTAGAGGCATACGATAAAATGATTAAGGAGAAGATAATTGAAAACGATAAATGAATTTAAGATCAGCAAAGAAAGTAATAAACCTATTTCAGTAGTTACATGTTATGATTATTGGTCTGCGTTGATAATAAATGATACAGATATTGATGCAGTATTAGTTGGGGATAGCGTTGCGATGGTAATGCATGGATTTGAAACCACTGTAAACGCCGAAGTTGAAATGATGTCTTATCATCTTGCTGCAGTGAAAAGAGGTTTAATAGAAAAGTTGTTAATTGCAGATATGCCGTTCCTTGCACACAGAAAAGGTGATCAATTTGCTATGGAAGCAGTTGATAAATTTGTAAAGCTCGGTGCAAACGCAGTTAAAATTGAAGGCGCTTGTTCAAATGTTAAAACAATAAAACACATCATAGATTCCGGCATTCCTGTTATGGGGCATATCGGTCTTACACCGCAATCTGTAAATAGTATAGGTGGATATGTGCTTCAGGGAAAAAATGAAGAAACTGCACACCAACTAATCGAAGATGCAAAGGCTTTGGAAGATGCTGGATGTTTTTCCATTGTGCTTGAATTGATTCCTGCGCAACTTGCAAAAGAAATAACCGAATCTGTTCGTATTCCAACCATAGGTATTGGAGCTGGATCTTATACTTCAGGGCAGGTGCTTGTCTTCCATGATTTACTTGGATTAACTAAGGGATTTAATCCTAAGTTTTTAAGAAAATTTCTAAATGGATCTGAATTAATTAAAGATGCACTTAACCGTTATGATAAGGAAGTTAAGTTAAGAACATTCCCAAATGAAAAGGAAAGTTATTAATGACAAAGGTGATTAAGGAATTAGATAAGTGGAAAGTCCTGCAAAGAGGCAAGCTCTTTCAGAATAAATCTGTTGGATTAGTTCCAACGATGGGTGCATTACATGAAGCACACATTGCTCTGATTAAAAAATCTATCCAGCAAAATGATATAACAGTAGTAACAATTTTTGTAAATCCAACTCAATTTAATAATCAGAAGGATTTTAAAAATTATCCCAATACTCTTAAAGATGATTTAATTAAACTTAAAAAGTTAAAGGTTGATTATCTACTTTATCCGAAGTACGAAGATATTTATCCTGATAATTATGAATATAAAGTTATCGAGTCAAATTTTAGCAAAATCCTTTGCGGTAAGTTTCGTCCGGGTCATTTTGATGGCGTATTGACTGTGGTTCTTAAACTTCTAAATCTTGTAAAACCAGAGCTCGCTTATTTTGGTGAAAAGGATTATCAACAATTAAAGTTAATAGAAGGAATGGTAAAAGCCTTTTTTATTGATACAAAAATTGTATCGTTTCCAACTGTCCGCACTAAAGAGGGGCTGGCACTTAGTTCGAGAAACCACAGACTTTCTGAAGAACAAAAAATTAAAGCTATTGATTTTCCCAAAAGTCTGGCTTCCTCATTGTCAAACGATCAGATAAAATCGATCTTGAGGAAGAAAGGATTTAAAGTTGAATACATTGAACAAATTGATAACAGACGATTCGGCGCTGTCTATCTCGGAAACGTGAGGTTGATTGACAATGTTAAAATCTAAAATATTATTTAAAATTTCCGGATCCATTGCAGCTTATAAAAGTGCCTATCTCATCTCAAAGTTGGTACAGAACGGATTTGATGTACAGACAGTTGTAACAAGTTCATCACTTCAGTTTATCGGCAAAGCTACATTGGAAGGATTAACAGGTAAGCATGTTTTAATTGATCAATATGAAGATGGCAAAATGATGAATCATATTAATCTTATGAAATGGGCTGACTTAATTATTCTTTGTCCGGCAAGTGCAAATACAATTAATAAAATGGCAAATGGGATTGCAGATAATCTTGTTACCTCCCTTTTTCTTGCACATAGTTGGAATAAGCCTTACTTAATTGCACCCGCAATGAATACCGCAATGTATAAACATCCTGCAACACAGGAATCATTAAATAAATTAAAGGATTGGGGTGTTGATATATTACCTACGGATTCTGGACATTTAGCCTGTGGTGATATTGGTGAAGGAAAACTATTTGATCCTGATCGTATTTATGATCATATAGTTAACGTGCTTAACAATCAGGATGAAAATTTAAATTTTAAAAAGTCAATTCTAATAACAGCAGGTGCAACAAGAGAATTTATTGATGGTGTAAGGTTTATTACAAATCTAAGCACCGGCAATACTGCGGCAACAATAGCGGATCATCTTTCATCCAGAGGAAATAACGTAACTTATTTGCACGGGATAAATACTATGCTTCCAAATAACAAAACCGATAATATTCAGTACAGAGATTTTCAAAACTTTGAGGAAACTTTGGAAGAGTTATTGAAATACAATAATTATGATGCTGTTATTCATCTTGCTGCAATAAGTGATTATACTGTTGATGAAATCAAATCTACAGAACTTTCTTTATCTGGATCGGAAAAAAATAAATTGAATTCCGGAATTAGTGACTTAACAATCAACTTAAAACCTACTTCAAAAATTGTTGATAAAATAAAATTAATATCAAAGAATAAAGATGTGGTGCTGTTTGCTTTCAAATTTTCAGGAAGTTCTGATTTAGATGAATCAAAAAAAGAAGTTGATAATTTATTTAAACATTCTAACGCTGATTTTGTTGTATTAAATCATTTGCAGGATAGAGATAAAAATGAGATACAATCAAATTTTTATGTATTCAATAAATCAGGTTTATTACATAATGTAGCTGGTGCTACTCAGCTTGCAAATGAAATAAAACAAATAATAAAAATATAAACAGGAGTATAAATGTTACTTTGCTTGGATATTGGTAATACTCAAATTTATGGTGGTGTTTTTGATGAAGAAAAAATAGTGCTGCAATTTCGTAAATCTTCCAAGTTTTCTTCATCGTCGGATGAAATTGGAATATTTCTTAGAGAAGTTTTAAGAGAAAATAAAATAAGCCCTGAATCTGTTACTGAAATAGCAATGTGTTCTGTTGTTCCGGATGTTGTTTATTCAATACGGAATGGATGTGTTAAATATTTTGGGATTGATCCTTTTATTCTTCAAGCGGGAGTAAAAACCGGGCTGAAAATAAAGTACTTAAATCCGCAGGAGGTTGGCAGTGATAGAATTGCAAATGCTATTGCAGCTATTCATCTTCACCCAAATAAAAATATTGTTGTCATCGACTTCGGAACAGCAACAACATTTGATGTTATTTCTAAAGGAAAAGAATATCTCGGAGGTGCAATTGTTCCTGGGATAAGAATTTCGATGGAAGCATTAGAGAGCAAAACAGCAAAACTTCCTGCTGTTGAAATAGCTGTTCCTGAAAAAGTTATTGGACAGACTACTAAAGAGAGCATTCAGGCAGGCCTATTTTTTGGCCACATTGGAATTACAAAAGAGATAATCTCTAGAATATCTAAGGAAGCATTTGGCGGGACTAAACCTTTTATAATTGGCACCGGTGGTTTTGCAAATATGTTTAGCAACGCCGGATTGTTCGATGCAATAAATCCTGAACTTGTTTTAAAGGGGCTTTACTTTTCAGCTAAAATGAATAATCAGAAAGAGAAATAATATGATATTAACTGTTTTAAAATCTAAAATACACAGAGCTGTTGTAACCGGTGCTGATTTGAACTATGAAGGAAGTATCGCCATAGATAAAAAATTAATTAAAGCAGCCGATCTTAATAAATTTGAAAGAGTTGAGATTTATAATATTAATAACGGTGAAAGATTTGCAACTTATGTTATTGAAGGTGAAGATGGAGAGATATCTTTGAATGGTGCAGCCGCGAGATTAGTGCAAAAAGATGATTTAATAATTATCGCTTGCTATGCCCAGATTGATGAGAAAGAAATAAAATCTTATAAACCTAAAATTGTTTTTGTTGATGAGAAAAATGCAATTAGTAAGCACGGCACACAGTAAATATTTATGTAAGATATGTTCTATTTAGGAGGATCAATAATTTATTTTAAAACATAAAAAAAGCCGCTATATAAATCGATTACTTTATCTCAGATTAAAAATTTTTAATTATTACCAAAGACGTTTTTTACTCCGTTGAAATGCTTTTTACCAGCTTTTATCTCGCCTTACGCATATACAACACTAATGTTAAGTCATCAACATATTGATTAAAAAAGAAAAAAAGTAACCAAAATAGAGAAAATCAAATATTAATTACTTTGTCAACTTTTATAAGGACCGTTTAATGTAAAAGTTTCAAAACTCTATCGGGTCTTATCGAACCTAAAAGTTTAAACAATTCTGAAAACGGAATATCTCTATCCCAGGAAAACAGAGTAATGAATGCCTCACCAACAACAGAATCACGAGGTACTAATCCCCAAAAGCGGCTATCCAAACTATCATCTCTGTTATCACCCATCATAAAGTAATAATCTTTTTTAAAGGTATAAGATGAAACAGGAATTCCCTCGATTGCTACAGCATTGTTTTTTATTTCTACAACTCTTTTGCCGTATTCCCTATCGATGATGGTTCTCCATTGTTCAACATTATAAATGTTTAATGGAATTTTCATTCCTTTTTTAGGAATAACCAATGGACCGTAATTATCTTCATTCCAGGGCATACCTTTGGGAAAAATTCTCGGTTCAACATAGCCTTTTTGTGCTGGTCGTAAATAGCTGCCATACTGTCCGCGATAA
This sequence comes from Ignavibacteriales bacterium, assembly GCA_038214015.1. Classification (GTDB taxonomy): domain Bacteria; phylum Bacteroidota; class Ignavibacteria; order Ignavibacteriales; family Ignavibacteriaceae; genus IGN3. The sequence continues at coordinate 52,590 of JBBQSH010000002.1, forward strand.
TATTTTATGAATGGCGGTTTCCAGAATTCTTTCCCGTTCACAAAAACTACTTTGTCTTTAATTTCAATTGTGTCACCTGGTGTTCCTATGCATCTCTTAACATAGTTAATATTTTTTTCTGTTGGTGCAAGCTGGTCGCGATCACCGGGATACTCAAATACAACAATATCTTTAGCTTTAGGGTCTTTAAATGCCGGAAGTGTAAAGTAGGGAAGAGCTACTTCTGTAAAAGGAATATATCGCGGTGAGCTTGATCCATAAATAAATTTATTTACAAGAACAAAATCTCCAACAAGTATTGTGTCTTCCATCGATCCTGTTGGGATGCGAGTGTTTTGTATAATAAATGTTATAATGAATAATGCAGCAATTCCTGCAAAGGCTAACTGTTTAAAGAACTCAGCTATTTTACCGGCAATTGTAGTCGGTTTAGGTTTTTCTTTTTTGTTAAAAAAGTTTTTCAGTTTTTCCTGAAATGACAATGGATTCTCCTGTGTTAATTATTTTTGTAACACAGACTTTAGTCTGTGTATTTTCTTTCATTTTTACAATCACAGACTAAAGTCTGTGCTACGTTAATAGTTTATTTCTTAAAATCTCATTTACAAGTTTCGGATTTGCCTTCCCTTTTGATTCTTTCATCACCTGCCCAACGAAAAATCCAAAAACTTTTTCTTTACCTGAACGATACTCTTCAACTTGTCCTGCATTCGCATCAATAATCTTTTGAATGATCGCTTCAATTTCTGATGTGTCTGAAATCTGAACAAGATTTTTTTCTTTTACAATTTGTTCCGGATCAGAATTACTTTCCAGCATTATCGGGAATATTTCTTTAGCAATTTTTCCGCTTATCGTTTCAGCTTTAATAAGATTAATAAGCTTACCCAAATTTAAGGGTGATACAGGGAAATCGGAAATATCAATCTTTTTATCATTTAAAACTGCAAGCACATCACCTGTTACCCAGTTGCTCGCAATTTTATACTCATCCGTAACATAAATCACTTCTTCAAAATACTTTGCAATTGATTTTGATTGTGTAAGTATTTCGGAATCATAAACAGGAAGAGAAAAATCAGACACAAATCTTTTTAATTTAGCATCCGGCAGCTCAGGAAGAGATTTAGCTATTTCTTTTTTCCATTCTTCATCAACAATTACCGGAAGTAAATCAGGATCAGGAAAATATCTATAATCATGTGCTTCCTCTTTACTTCTCATTGGATGAGCTTCGTTCGTATCTGCATCCCAAAGTAATGTCTGCTGAACAATTCTTTCACCATCTTCAATCAATTCAATTTGCCTATTTATCTCATACTCAATCGCTCTCTCAACATTTCTGAAAGAGTTCATGTTTTTAATTTCAGTCTTAACGCCAAATTCGCTTTCACCTTTTAATCTAACAGAAATATTTGCGTCACAACGTAACGAACCCTCTTCCATATTTCCATCACAAATGCCAAGGTATTGCACAATCTGTTTAATCTTACTTAAATATAGATAAGCTTCTTCGGCGGTTCGAATATCAGGTTCACTAACAATTTCCATTAGCGGAACGCCGCATCGGTTTACATCCACAAGCGTAGTAGAACTTTGATCGTGAATAGATTTACCGGCATCTTCTTCCATATGGATTCTTGTAATTCCAATTTTTTTTGATGAACTATTTTTAGGATTAACCTCGATAAATCCATTCTCGCAAATGGGTTCTTCGTATTGTGAAATCTGATATCCTTTTGGAAGATCTGGATAGAAATAATTTTTTCTTGCAAATACTGAATGTTCATTTATGCTGCAGTTAGTTGCTAATCCCATCAGAGCTGTGTACTCAACGACTTTTTTATTAAGTACTGGCAATACTCCGGGATGCCCTAAGCAAACAGGACAAGTATTGCTGTTGGGATCATTACCAAACTTGGTTGAACATCCGCAAAAAATTTTTGAGTCTGTTAAGAGTTGAGCGTGAACTTCTAAACCTATTACTGCTTCGTATTTTGTATTCATATAATGTGATTGTTTTCGCGGGCAAATATATGAATGATAAACTTTATATAGAAAGATGAAAATAAATCTATTATGATAGCCGGATTAAATGTTTGCTCTGCGGTTTTACATTACTTTAGATATAAGTATTTTTTATTACTTTCAACTTAGTATTCATAATTAAATAGTTTTAGTAAATTTAATTAAGAAATATTAATGTCATACTTCGACTCCGCTCAGTATGACTATAAAATAATCAATTAGATTCTGAAGTCACTCTGAGCGAAGTTGAAGAGTGAGCCACATAATTTATATTTACGTTAAGGCACATAACGCGTAAAGTAAATATTAAGTTTAATAAACTATTTTATGCAAAGAATACAAAAATTAGGATTTGTTCTCGGATTGATATCCTTTCTGATAATTCTGATTTTTTTTAATCCTGATCCGCAAAACCCAAATGTTGGTAAAGTAGCTGCAGTTGCTGTTCTTATGGCAATCTGGTGGATTACAGAAGCTTTGCCGATGGCTGCTACATCGTTAGTACCGTTAGTTTTTTTTCCACTTCTTGGGGTTTTATCCGGTTCTGAAATTTCAGGTTCATACATAAACTCTGTTATCTTTCTATTTATTGGCGGATTTATGCTAGCCATCGCTATGGAAAATTGGGGATTGCATAAACGAATTGCTCTTAAAATTATTTCAATATTTGGAGGTACTGCAAATTCAATTTTATTTGGGTTTATGTTTTCGGGTGCTTTTCTCTCTATGTGGATTTCAAACACAGCAACCGCAGTTATGATGTTACCAATTGCATTAGCTGTTATCACAAAAATTGAAAATGAATTTGGAAAAGAGGAGACTAAAAATTTTTCAAAATCAGTTTTGCTCGGTATTGCATATTCCTGTTCAATTGGAGGAATAGCTACTCTAATTGGTACACCACCAAATTTAGCTTTGGTTAGAATCCATAAAATAGCATTTCCAAGTGCACCACAAATATCTTTTGGTGATTGGATGCTGCTGGCTTTTCCTATTACAGTTATTTTATTAATAATTACAGCAATTCTTTTATCGAAAATTGTTTTCAAATCGAATAAGAGTATAAGAATCGGTAAAGATTTTATTGCGAATGAATATCAGTCACTCGGTAAATTTTCTTTTCCCGAAAAAGTAATTGCAATCATTTTTAGTATAACTTCTTTGCTTTGGATATTCAGAACTGATTTAAATCTTGGATTTGTAAAAATTTCAGGTTGGTCATCTATTTTTTCAACTCCGGATTTTATTGATGATGGAACAATTGCAATTTCAATGGCATTTCTACTTTTTCTTGTTCCATCAAAAGACGAAAAACAAAAAACTATTCTTGTTGCAAATGTATTTGAACAAATTCCCTGGGGAATAATTCTTTTATTCGGTGGTGGATTTGCATTGGCAACTGCATTCAGTTCAAGTGGGTTATCGCAATTTATTGGAAACAATTTACGTGGTTTATCACACATTCCAATTTTTGTATTAATACTTATCATTTGTGTATTAATTAATTTTTTAACCGAGCTTACATCCAATACTGCAACAACTCAGATGATTCTACCAATTCTAGCATCCGTTTCGGTTGCGATAGGAATAAATCCATTACTTTTAATGATTGCAGCTGCACTATCAGCCTCTATGGCTTTTATGATGCCGGTTGGAACACCTCCAAACACAATTGTTTTTGCGAGTAAGAGATTAAGAATATCGGATATGGCGAAAACGGGATTTGCACTTAACATTATTAGTGTAATTGTTATTGTGCTTGTAGTTTATTTTGTTGGATCTATTATTTTTGATTTGAACAGTTTTCCGAATTGGGCAAGAATTTCTAAATAGACTAATTATAAAAAGATGCTTAAAAATCCTTTAAAGGCTTCTTTCGATTGAAGATTTAATTAAATGGTGAATATTTATTGATAGAGACTTCTGAAAAATAGATTTCTTATTCATTGTCATTCTCGCGAAAGCGGGAATCTATTTTATATTCACTGGATTCCCATTTGCATGGGAATGACAAACTGCATTTTTCAGAAGTCTCTGATAGTTTATTACTCGCAATAAAAAATTAGTTTTCTTATATTACAAGCCGATTAAAAAACACTTGGAAAAAATGAATTTAAAATTTGCCTTGTTATTATTGCTGCTAATCTGTCAGTCAATTATATCACAAACTGCATCAACTTACTTTCCATCTCAAACAGGGTATAAATGGCATTATGAATCTGTTCCTTTAGATTCACTTAATAATCCCGTAAACTCACAAAAATTTTATTCAATAGATTCCTTTGCTGTTGTCTCATCTTTTGGCGGGAAAAATGCAAACGTGGTTTTAAGTAAAACAGGTGCCCAAAATACAATTAATTTACAACCTTATTTAGATACAATATATTACAATTTTGAATCCACCAATGGATTTGAATATTTTGATCCACAATTAGTTTCCGGATTACTTGGAAATATTGATACTACGCTTGGAATTAATTTTCTTAATTTTTTTAGTTCGTTAGAAGGCTGGTATTCTTATTATAGATTTGCTTCAAATGTTGATGTATCGTATCAGATTTTCAGAATAGATACTACAGTTGCTATTGATTCAACTGAGCTTCCATTAAGATTTGAATTGATAGGCAAAAGATTAGCTGATGAAACAATAAATACTGCAATCGGAACTTTTACTTGTAAAAAGTTTTTATTGGAAAGAAGATTGAGCTATTTAATTACAATTCCACCGTTCCCAACTATCCCGATAAAAATTCTTGGTTTTGAAGAAACAGTTTGGTTAGCTCCAGATAATTGGAAATTAAAAAGTTACGTCCCATCAACAAATGTTGATTTATCTATTGTAGGGATTCCAGCTTTTAATATCCCTGGGTTGGAAACAAACATTATCACTCAAATTACTGATGTGGAAGATGAGTTTCTAGAAGTAAATAACTTTGCACTTTATCAGAATTATCCAAATCCATTTAATCCAAGTACAAGAATTCGATATTCGATTCCTGGCGTCATTTCGACCGAAGGGAGAAATCTGAATGTTGTACTAAAAGTTTTTGACATGCTTGGAAATGAAATTGCCACGCTTGTTAATGAATATAAATCAACAGGAAATTATGAAATTACGTTCAATCCAGAATCAAGTATCAAGAACCCAGCATCAGGAATTTATTTCTATCAACTAAAAGTTGGTAATCAAGTTCAATCAAAAAAAATGTTGATGATTAAATGATTTTATTTTTTTAATCAGAAATCCCAATGGGAATTTTACTCAAATGATTTTTGTGCTCTTAAACTCTAGTATTGAATTAATTAATTTTCCAAATAATATCTGGGGATGTTCATGTTTACACACAATCTAAAAACAAAATTTTATAATCCGGAAATTCAAACAATCGAAGTTCCTGCCCGCGATGGGATAGAAGAACAATACAAATGGAATTTAAAGGATATTTATATTTCAGATGAAGAGTGGGAAAAGGATTTTAAGTTCGTTGAGCAAAATATTGCAGGCTATGCGCAATTTGAAGGAAAGATAACTGATTCTTCTGAAAATCTTTTGGCGTGTCTTAAATTTGATGAAGAAATCGGAATCAAATTAGAACGAATGTATCTCTACTCAATGCTTGCCAAAGATAGTGATATGAGGGATCCGAAATATCAAGGAATGGATGACAGAATAAAAAGTATTTATTCAAAAGTTCTTACAGCAAGTTCATTCATCAAACCTGAGCTGCTAAAAGCAGATGAAGCAAAATTAATTAGATTAATCAATTCCATTCCGGAACTAAAAATTTATAAGCAATCTTTTGATGATCTTTTAAGATTCAGAAAACACACACTTGAAAGAGAACAGGAAGAATTGCTTGCAATGGCGAGTGAAGTTACTGAGGTCCCGTATAACACATACTCACTTTTTACAAATGCTGATTTAAAATTCCCCAAAGTTGAAGATGAGAATGGTAATTTAATGGAAATGTCACATTCAAGATTTTATTCTGCACTTTACTCAAAGAATAGAGATTATCGAGAACGAGCATTTAAAGCTTACTTAAAACCCTACCTTGATAATGTGAATTCTTTTAGTTCTTTGTTTAATGGAAATTTGAAATCAAATATTTTTTATGCTAAGGCAAGAAAATATAACTCTGCACGGGAAGCAGCACTTTTTAAAAATAATATCCCAATTTCTGTTTATGATAATCTTGTTGAAGCAGTTAATAAAAACATTGCACCAATGTATCGTTGGGCATCATTAAAGAAAAAACTTCTTATGATTGATGAACTTCATCCTTATGATGTTTATGTTACTTTGTTTGATCAGAAACTCGAGAAAAAATATTCTTATGAGGAATCAAAGCAAATTGTAATTGATTCGTTGCAAATTATGGGCAAAGATTATTTATCATCGCTTAATAAAGCGTTTGATAACAGATGGATTGATGTTTACGAAACAAAAGCAAAAAGAAGCGGCGCTTATTCTTCAGGTACAACATTTGGAGTGCATCCTTATGTTTTATTGAACTGGACTGATTTACTTAACGATGTTTTTACTTTAGCACATGAGATGGGGCACAATATGCATTCATATTATACGGGGCTGCATCAACAATATACTTATGCTAATTACTCAATCTTTTTGGCGGAAGTTGCTTCTACTTTTAATGAAAATCTTTTGCTTGATCATCTGATCAAAATTTCGGAATCAAAAGAAGAAAAACTTTTCTTATTGGAAAAATACCTTAATAACATTACCACAACTGTTTACAGACATGTAATGTTTGCTGAGTTTGAATCACTTACACATTACAAAGCTGAAAGCGGAGAAGCGTTGACTCCTGATGTTCTATGCAAACTTTATAAAGACGTTTATCAAAAATATTGGGGTCCCGAAATGAAAATTGATGAAGAGG
>JBBQSH010000003.1:0-57479 GCA_038214015.1 Ignavibacteriales bacterium
TTTAAGACTATTTGATGAAGTATTGTTAGACTTCTCAATAATCTCAGTTCTCAAGGCTTCCAATTCAAATAGGTCGGGCTTTGTACTCACCTGGTTATCACATCCGTAAAAGATTTTTACAAAAATAAAGACAATTAGACCAGAAAAAATAGTGAATCCAAATTCTTTGCGAGCAACTGCTTCACGCAAAGTCCGCTAAGTAGTAGCGCAAAGTGCGCAGAGGCAATTCTAAATAAGATTACGTTGCATCAAATATTTTTCTCATCTCAAATATTGCAATCCCATACGCAATAGCAACATTTAAAGACTGCTTAATTCCGTATTGCGGAATTTCAATTGAACAATCACATAAATCCAAAACTTCTTGTGAAACACCCGTTATTTCATTACCAACTATTAAACAAATTGGAAAATCATTTTTGCTTATGTCATAATATGGTTTGCTGTTTTCTGTTAACTCCAGTGCGCAAATTTTTATTCCTTGTGCTTTAAGATTTTTAATAGCTTCAATTGGGCTTTTTATGTATTCCCATTTAACACTTTGTGTGGAGCCAAGAGCAGTTTTTAATACATCTTTGTTACCTGTCTGTGTTGTCATTCCGAATACCACTTCAGTGGGTGAGGAATCTTTTCTTTTATTTGAAGATAAAGATTTCTCGCTCGATGACTCACTCGAAAAGACTGACTTGGCGTTTTGCAAATTGACAGGAAGCGGTGGATGTGGTGTGTAACCACATAGAATAAGTTTTTCAATCATTGCACCATCTGAAGTCCTGAATATTGAACCAACATTGTATGAACTACGAATAGAATTTAATAAAACTATTACTGGTAGTTTTTTTACGGTATGAATTTGATCCAGTGAGCTTCTGTTTGCTGAAATCTCATCGTGTGTAAGTTTACGCATTAATTAACTTTGTTTTCAAACTTATAAGCTAACTGTCCGCAAGCAGCAGCAATATCTTCGCCTTGTGTAAATCTTACCATAACTACTATGTTATTCTCTCTAAGAGTTTTTACAAACTCATCAATACGGAATTTTTGGGAAGGCTGCAGTTCATGTGCAAATCCGGTGGGACTCATATGTGAGATGGAATTAAACGGAATGACATTAATCTTGCACGGAAGTGATTTACATAATTTTAAAAGTGCATTAAGATCATCTGTCCTATCATTGATATCTTTTAACATCACATATTCAAAAGTTATAGGTGTATCCGTTTGTTTTGCGTAATATCTTACGGCTTCTAAATTTTCTTGCAGAGAATATTTTTTATTGATAGGCATAATTTTGTTGCGTGTTTCTTCAAACATCGAATGAAGAGATAAAGCCAATTTTACTTTTAATCCACTGTCTGCAAGTTCAACAATTTTTGGAGCAATGCCTGCGGTAGAAACTGTAATACGTCTTAAACTAATGTCTTTTGTTTTTTCTTCAGCAAATATCTGAAGTGTTTTTAGAGTATTTGCAAAATTAAGAAGCGGTTCACCCATTCCCATATAAACGATATTAGAAATTTTATTTTTACCATAGTCTCTGGATACCATCAGGAATTGGTCTATAATCTCCGCAGACGAAAGATTTCTTTTGTATCCCATTAATCCTGTTGCGCAAAATTGGCAATCTAACGGGCATCCAACTTGTGTGGATATACATAGTGTAATTCTTTTAGGATCAGGTATAACCACGGACTCAACAACTAAATCATCATGAGTTTTGAATAAATATTTTTTTGTTCCGGTTCTTTGAGATTGTTCAGATGAGAATAAGGTAAGAGTATTTAGTTCACAATAAAGATTAAGTTTTTTTCTAAGGTAATTTGGGATGGTTGACATATCATCAAAATTTTCAGCCATATGCATGTAGATCCATTCAAAAACCTGATCACCTCTAAATCTTTTTTCTCCCGCTGCGGTAAAGAAGTCCTTTAATTCTTTAAGGGTAAGACCCTTAAGCATTGTTTTACTAACTGTATCCTCAGTTAACATTTGTTCCATCATTTTGCTACCACAGGCCAAGAATTTTCAAAAAAAATATTGATTCCACGTATTACATTCCTTCCCCTGATTGATACATAAGATTTATTCCTTTATTTTTGATATAAAATAAACCCTTAAATCAATCGGGTTAAAATTAACAGGTTTTTATCAAAATTAAAAAAGGATTTAAAATGAATTTTGATCTCACCGAAGAACATTTAATGATCCAAGAATCTGCAAAAGATTTTGCATTAAATGAGATTGCGCCTTCTGCCGTGCAAAGAGATAAATCCGCAGAGTTTCCTTCAGAGATCGTAAAAAAGATGGGCGAGCTTGGTTTTATGGGTATGATGGTTTCTCCAGATTATGGCGGGGCCGGGCTAGACACAATCAGTTATGTTCTTGCTATGATAGAAATTTCTAAAGTCGATGCAAGTCTTGGTGTGATAATGTCTGTTAATAATTCTTTAGTGTGCTATGGATTAGAAAAGTTTGGATCAGATTTTATCAAGCAGAAATATCTTGTGCCATTAGCTAAGGGTGAAAAACTTGGTGCGTTTGCTTTATCAGAACCGGAAGCCGGAAGTGATGCAACAAAACAAAAGACTATGGCGGATAGAGATGACGATAATTATAGTTTAAATGGAATTAAAAATTGGATAACCAACGGAATCTCTGCTGATTATGTTTTGGTTATGGCAACAACAAATAAGGAGCTTGCTCATAAGGGTATATCAACTTTTTTGGTTGAAAAAGGTACGTCCGGATTTGATCATGGAGTTAAAGAAGATAAACTTGGAATTAGAAGTTCGGATACTTGTTCTCTAACCTTTACAAACTGCAAAGTTCCTGCTGATAATCTTGTTTGGGAAGAGGGCAAAGGTTTTAACTTTGCTATGAACACACTTAACGGTGGAAGAATCGGTATTGCTGCACAAGCTGTTGGAATTGCAGAGGCATCCTTAGATGCCGCTGTTAAATATGCAAAGGAAAGAAAAGCTTTTGGTCAGACTATTTCTAATTTTCAAGCCATTCAATTTATGCTTTCAGATATGGCTGTAAAAGTTGATGCGGCTAAATTATTAACATTAAAAGCCGCCGCACTTAAAGATGCAGGCAAACCCTATATAAAAGAAGGTGCTATGGCAAAGCTTTATGCATCAAAAGTTGCAGTACAGAATGCACTTGATGCAATTCAAATCCATGGCGGTTATGGTTATGTTCGTGAATATTTAGTTGAAAGATATTTACGTGATTCCAAGATAACAGAAATCTATGAAGGCACTTCGGAAATACAAAAAATTGTAATTGCAAGAGCTTTGCTTGATAATAAGTAATTGAAGTATAGTATACGTGTCCAATTTATTTAAAATGTCATTTCGATCCCGATTTATCGGGAGAGAAATCTTAAAACCTTTTAAGATTTCTAAGTCATTTCTCTTTTTCGAAAGGACTTTTGCACTCACTTTATTTCTTTTACAGATCGCGGTATATTCCCAATCAGATTGGGTCAGATGGGAAAAATCTGACCCGACTTATCAAATAGAAGACACATATATTGAGAGAGAGTATGATCTTTCAATTGAATCTGCAACTGATATAATTGTTAAACCGGTTATTAACACATATTGGTTTTTTATTTCTGATGTTGATGGAGCGAACTGTCCTTTTCATCCATCCTGCTCAAGTTTTCTGACTCAGTCAATGAAAGAAACAAATTTATTTCAGGGAACATTGATGTTTTTTGATAGGTTTACAAGAGACACAAATGTTTTTGGAAGACATGAACATTATCCACGATTTGGTACAAATAATTATTATGATCCTATATCTTTATATACTTTAGATGAGAATAGGATAAAGTATATTCCCGCTAAAACTTTTACAGTTGAATGAATTATTTTATTATAATTTTAAAGCAGTTCATTCTAAATTCGTTCTCAATATTGTCATTCCCACGAAAGTGGGAATCTATTTTATTCAATAATTTCTGGATTCCCGTTTTCACGGGAATGACATCTCAATTACTTACTGCAAGAAAAACTAATTTTATTAAAGTGCTAACTTTCTTAATCATTTCCGGTACATCAATCTATTCTCAACAGATTGATTTTAATTCACCACAAAACATAAAACTGTTTGCAGATTATCTTTTTTGCGATAAAGATTATTTACGCGCTATTGATGAATATGAAAAATATTTATCGGTGTTTGATGATGATACGGTTCAATTTAAAATAGCTATTGGATATTCTGCTATAAACGATCAATCTTATGCTTATAAAAAATTTAGTTCGATAAAAAAAACTTCAGCATTTTATGAGCAAAGTAAAATTGAAATGCTCAAATCACTCTACTTACAAAATATTGATTCAAGTTATTTTTTATATGCAGGTATACTTATTAATTCACAGTCACCCTTTTCGAACAATGCTTATAGATTAAAAAACACATCACTGCTGTTCATTAAGAATGATTTACCTGAAAAAGAAAGATTTTTAATCCCTTTTGAGAATGAAGAGAAAAATAAGTTTTCCAATTTATACGATTTGAAAAACAATCCTCCATATAAAAGCGACGCGTGGGCAGGAATTCTCTCAGCAATTATTCCAGGTGCGGGAAAAATCTATACACAAGAATATGGTGATGGAATAACAGCATTTATCTTAACAGGTTTATTTGCTTATCTGGCTTATACTAATTTTGAACACGATCATCCAACCCGTGCATGGATTTTTACGGCAATTGGCGCAGGATTTTATGCCGGAAACATTTATGGATCGGTTGCTTCAGCACAAATATTTAACGCAAGAGTAAATTTTGAGTTTAATGAAGGAGTAAAATTGTTTCTGGAAGAGAAAAACTATTTTGTACCAACGTATGACTTTTGTAAATAATAAAATATTTCTGCTGATAATTTTATCCATTTCTAATGTATTAGCTCAAAGCTCATTAGATCGGCAATTCGAATTAGCAAACCAGTTGATTATTCAGGAAAAATATTTTGACGCGATAACTGAATTAAAACGTCTTCAATATTTTGATGAAGAAAATAAATTTTCATATCAATCAAATCTGCTAATAGGGAAATCATATAAATTTGGAGCTAAGTTTGATGATGCTGTAAAATATCTAAAACTCGCTGAAATTGATGCTAAAAGTGAAGAAGAATATTTTGCTGCCAAAACACTAAATGCCCGAACAAATATTTTACGTCGCACGACTAAACAAGCTGAAAGAATACTAAATGATTTATTAAATGATCCAAGATTTAGATCAAACGAAAAAGAAATTAAGTACTGGATTGGATGGAATTATATTTTCTCTGATGATTGGGAAAAAGCTTATGAAATCTTTAATGAAAATAATCTTGATACTTCCTTAGCTAATTTATGTAAATCTGTAAATGATAAAATGTATAATGTGAATTTTGCTAAGTACAGTTCTTATTTAATTCCCGGATTCGGACAGTTTTATACAGGCGAATACATTAGTGGTTCATTGTCACTCGGATGGAATATTTTGTTCGGTTACTTAACAATAAATGCTTTTGTTGAAGATAGAATTTTTGACGCAATTATTATTGGTAATTTTTTATGGCTGCGATTTTACTCCGGTAACGTTCAAAATGCAGAAAAATTTGCCGTTCAAAAAAATCTAGAAATATCAAACAATGGCTTAGAATATTTACAACACAAGTATAAGGGCGAAAGACCCTGAAAAAAATTCTCTTTCTATAGTGTACATTTACACTCATTAAGTATTATATTTTTGCTGAAGAATTCTTAAAATCTAAATATTCTATTAAATCTAAATTTTTGTTAAGATATTTTAAGGAGCAATAATGAAAAATAAAGGAATGATGTTAGGATGTGCTATTGGCGCAGTCGTCCTTTTAGCTGTAGGAATGTTAGTTGTCTGGGGAATAAGTTCTTACAACAATATGGTTTCACTCGATCAAGAAGTAATCAAACAATGGTCGCAGGTAGAAAATCAATATCAAAGAAGAGCAGATTTAATTCCAAATCTTGTTAATACCGTTAAAGGTTATGCTGATTTTGAGAAAGAAGTATTAATACAAGTTACAGAAGCACGCGCAAGAGTTAGCCAATTTAATATCACTCCTGAACTACTTAATGATCCACAAGCTTTTGCTAAGTTTCAATCATTACAAGGCGAATTAAGCGGGGCATTATCAAGATTATTAGTTACAGTTGAAAATTATCCCCAATTAAAAGCCAATGAAAACTTTTTGCAGCTTCAGGCTCAGTTGGAAGGAACAGAAAACCGAATTTCTGTTGAACGTAAAAAGTTTAACGAAGTTGTTCAATCATATAATACAACTATAAAAAGATTCCCTGCATCAATGTTAGCAGGTATGTTTGGATTTGGAGAGAAACAATATTTTAAAGCTATTCAAGGTTCAGATACCCCGCCTAAAGTAGAATTTTAATTAATGAAGTATTCGCCTATTTTTTTTCTGATCTTTGTATCGTCCATATTTTCTCAGCCGCAAATACCAAAACTGAAAATGTGGGCAACTGATTTAACAAATACTTTAAATAAATCAGAGTTGAATGAATTAAACAGAAGATTAAAAACATATCAGGATACTGCTTCAAATCAGATACTTGTATTGATGATTCCTTCTTTGGAAGGTTATCCGATTGAAATGTTAGCTGAGGAAACAGCGACGCAAAATAAAATCGGAACAGGAAAAAATGATAATGGAATTTTGATACTGGTTGCAAAGGATGATAGAGAATTAAGAATTGAAGTTGGATATGGTTTGGAAGGTGTTGTTCCTGATGCGATAGCAAGCTCGATTATCAGAAATGTTATTCGACCAAGATTCAGAGATGATAATTATTATCTTGGTATAAGTGATGGAATCTCAGCCATTTTCAAAGCTATAGGTGGAGAATATAAAGTTGAAGATTCTGATGATAATGGAGAATTCCCATTTATAATATTAATTATCGTAATCATTGTTGTTTTTTCTTTTATGAGAGGCGGTGGGCCATTTGTTCCCGGTGGAATATATAGAACTGGCACTCGATCAGGTGGATGGACAAGTGCAAGCAGCGGATGGGGAGGAAGATCAGGCTGGAGTGGTGGTGGATTTAGCGGTGGCGGCGGGTCTTTTGGAGGAGGAGGTGCAAGTGGAAGCTGGTAAATATCACCAAAAACTTAACATTTTAAAATGTACCTTGAAGAATAGCCCGACTTTTCATAAATAGCATACAAGTTTAGAAATTATTTGCTCATTCTGTTAATATTAAGGAGAAAAAATTATGGCAATAAAAATAACTGAGGAATGTATCAATTGTGGGGCTTGCGAACCTGAATGCCCAAATACTGCTATTTATGAAGGTGGAGTTGATTGGGAATTAGCTGGTGCTCATTATGGAAATGGCGATGTTGCCCCTACTGGCGCTAGTGGATTTTATTCAACTGATTTCTTTTACATTGTACCAGATAAATGTACAGAGTGTAAAGGATTTCATGATGAACCACAATGTGCTGCAGTTTGTCCTGTTGATTGCTGCGTTCCTGATCCAAACCATGTTGAGGATGTTGATACTCTTTTAAAAAGAAAAGAATATTTAGACGGAATTGGAAGATAGGTTTTTATTAAGGGTGGCTTAGCCACCCTTTTTAGTTTTAAAGTGATAATCAAATTTTCTTCCCGTTTTAATTATTACATTTCCAACTCTTTCAATTCTTATTTAATTTCGAATATCAAAATCTATTTTTAATTATATATGCAAATCGGTAAATACAAACTAAAAACTATTCTTTCTGGTTTTATCGGATTAGACGGTGGCGCGATGTTTGGAATAATTCCAAAACCACTTTGGGAAAAAACTAATCCTGCCGATGAATTGAACCGTGTTACACTTTCTACAAGAAGTCTTTTATTGGCATCTGAGGATAAAAAAATACTTATTGATACAGGGATGGGAAATAAGTGGGATGAAAAATCTAAAAAGATTTATCGCATAGATCCTAAACTTGATATTGAACTTGCACTCTTGCAAAATGGAATTAACCCGAATGAAATAACTGATGTTCTTCTAACTCATCTTCATTTTGATCACACAGGCGGATCAACCAAATTAGAAAATGGAAAAATTATTCCCACTTTTCCTAATGCAAAATACTTTGTTCAGAAGAAAAATTTTGAATGGGCTATGAATCCTTCTGATAGAGATAAAGGAAGTTATATTAAAGAAAATTTTGAACCGCTTGTTAAAGAAGGTGTTTTAAATCTTATCGATGGTGAAATAAACTTTGATGAAAATATCTCATTCAGAATTATTAATGGGCATACTTTTGCACAGCAAATGATAAAAATTTCTGATTCATCATCCACTGTTCTTTATTGCGCAGATTTGATGCCTTTCGTTTCGCAAATAAGAATCCCTTATGTGATGGGGTATGATTTGCAGCCTATGATTACTGTCCAGGAAAAGAAAAAATATTTGCAATTAGCTGCTGATGAAAACTGGCAATTATATTTCGGGCACGATCCTGAATTTGCTCTGGCTACCGTTAAGCATTCAGAAAAGGGAATTGTACAGGACAAAGTTATTAAGGATTTTGAATAAATGGATCACGGATATACAAAAGTTTGTAAATTATCAGAGCTCAAAAAAAATCAGGGCAAGCGATTTTTAATTAATGAAATTGATATTGCAGTATTTAGAATTAATGAAGAAGTTTTTGCTGTTAGTAATACTTGTCCACATCAGCACACACAGGCAATTTATGATGGTTTTGTTGAAGATGGATGTGTTGTATGTCCTGCGCATGGATGGATGTTCAATCTAAAAACCGGTAAGCAGCCAACAGGTGCAAGAGGACTTGATTCATATCCTGTTAAGATTATTGATGATGAAGTGTTTGCTCTTGTTAAAGCTAAAGAATTTAAGTGGTGATGAATTCCTATTCAATTTGTCACACTGAGCGAAGTCGAAGTGTGACTTTTATCTATATAGGAAAAAATCATCCTTCGTTGGAGTTTATCCCGATTCATCAGGGCTCAAGATGACAATGAGTTAAATGCACAAACTAACCAACCAAATAGTAATCGAAAAAGCAAAACAACTTGGATTTGATCTTATTAGTTTTGCAAAAGCAGATTTGCTTGAAGATGAAATCGAAAAACTTCAGCAATGGTTAAATAAAGGCTATCAAGCTTCGATGAATTATATGGAAAAGAATCTTCATAAAAGAAAAGATGTGAAAGAAATTCTTCCGGCTGCAAAAGGTGTTATATCACTTGCACTTAATTATTACACACCAGAAAATTATTCTAATACAAATGATAAAGGAAAAATATCCCGTTATGCCTGGGGAAAAGATTATCATCTTATTATTTGGCAAAAGCTTGATGAACTTGAAAGGATGCTAAAGAAAATTGAACCTGAATTTGAAACTTTATCTTATGTAGATACAGGACATGTTATGGATAAAGTGTGGGCTGTTCGTGCTGGAATTGGTTGGATGGGGAAGCATACAAACATTATAAATCCAGAAATTGGAAGTTGGTTTTTCATCGCAACTATTATTACAAATTATGAATTTGATTATTATGAAATTATGGCTGATCATTGTGGGACTTGTACAGCTTGCATTGATGCTTGCCCAACAGATGCGATTGTCAGAGAATATGTTGTTGATGCAAATAAATGTATTTCATATCAGACAATAGAAAACAAAAATGAAATTCCAATTGAGTTGAAGGGCAAGTTTGATAACTGGATTTTTGGATGTGATATTTGTCAGGATGTCTGTCCCTGGAATAATAAGTTTGCGTTAACAACGCCTATTAAAGAATTTTATCCTTATGCAAAAGAATTAACACTAAATGAAGTTATGAATTTAGATGATAAAACATTTAAAGAAAGATTTTCTGAAAGCCCAATTAAACGCACAAAGCTTAAAGGTTTGCTGCGCAACGCTAAGTTTTTGTTTGAATGATCCTAAACCTTCTTGAATCTTCACCAACTTATCTGAATCTTACTATTACAAAAAAATAAAATATAGCACATAATCAGTTTTGGAGAAAAAATGTCTGAACAAGCAAATCGAACAAATCATTTTAAAGTTTTAATTATAGGCTCTGGTCCTGCCGGTTTAACAGCTGCTATTTATACAGGTCGTGCAAATCTTAGTCCGGTTATTTTTGAAGGAATGCAGCCGGGTGGACAATTAACTATCACTACAGAAGTAGAAAATTATCCTGGATTTGAACATGGTATTGATGGGCCTGCATTGATGGATATTATGCGTAAGCAAGCTCAGCGGTTTGGTGCTCAGTCTTTTTACAAAGAGATAACTGAAGTTGATTTTTCCAGTCGTCCTTTCAAAGTAAAATCTTACGACGAAAACTATACTGCTGATTCAATTATTATATCAACCGGTGCTTCTGCAAAATTACTTGGAATAGAAAGTGAATCAAAGTATATGGGTTACGGTGTTTCTGCCTGCGCAACCTGTGATGGATTTTTCTTTAAAGGATTAAAAGTAATCGTTATTGGCGGTGGAGATACTGCGATGGAAGAGGCAAACTTCTTAACAAAGTTTGCTTATGAAGTTACAATAATTCACAGAAGAGATGAATTCCGTGCCTCAAAAATTATGACAGAACGTGCACAGAGAAATCCAAAGATAAAATTCCTAACAAATAAAATAGTTAAAGAAGTTGTTGGAGTTGAAGAGAATGGAAAGAAAAGTATGATCGGAGTTATTCTTCAGGATACAAAAGATGGATCAATAACTGAATTTAAAGCTGATGGAATGTTTCTTGGAATTGGGCATCAACCAAATACAAAATTATTTAAAGGTTTTCTTGAAATGGATGAAACCGGTTACTTAATTACAAAACCCGGTTCAACTTATACAAATATTGAAGGTGTTTTTGCAGCCGGTGATGTTGCTGATCATGTTTATAGACAAGCGGTCACTGCTGCAGGTACTGGTTGTATGGCTGCACTTGATGCTGAACGATGGTTGGAAGCACAAGAAGCCTAACCCCAAACCCCTTCCCTAAGGGAAGGGGCTTTTAAATTAATTCTTCTTTTTCATCTTATCTGGTATAACATTTGCGAGAACAAATCCTATTCCGGTACCCACAAATAAAGAGAGCGGAACCCAAAAGTCCTTTATTGTAGAATCTTGCATCATCAAACCGAACCCAAGTCCTAGTCCGAAGAAAATTGAAATAATCCCTATTCTCATCAACCATAGCCCATCTCTTTTTTCCTGGAAGAATTGTTTAATCTCTTCAGTCGATAAACCTTTTTCAATAAGCATTTGCTTCTCTTTAGAATGCAAATAAAAATGTACAATCAATACAACTCCAATTACGAGTGTAATTATTATTGGTATAAATACTGCGATAACTTCAGGCATTTTAATTCTCCTTTAATTTAATTTCTGTTCTAGTCATTCGTCTATAGCATTTGACTAAACACTTAAAGTTTAGGTTACAAATTGATTCTGTTATTATTTCAAACTAATTTTCAACCGGGCATAGATATTTGTAACCTTTGGCAAGATTAATTAGTCTGTTATGATAATGAAAAACCTTACCGATGTTGAGATTATTGAATCCGTAAAGAAAGGTAACCAGGCGGATTATGCTGTTCTTATAGACCGTTACAAGAATAAAGCCTTTACTATGCTTAAACGTATGTTAAAAAATGATTTTGATGCAGAGGAAGTTTTGATGGATTGTTTTCTTAAAGCATACAATAGTATTAATACTTTTAAGTTTGAGTCGAAGTTTTCAACATGGTTTTATCGTATAGTTTATAACACAGCATTAACCAAACTATCAAGTACTAAAAGAAAAATTGAAATTGAAATGAGTTCTATTGATGATTTACATTATCTTGAAAGTAAATATTTAGCTGATGATTTTATAAAAGCAGATAACTCTTTATTGATAAAAAAGATTGTTAATGAACTTCCACCAAAAAATGCAGCTGTTATCTCTATGTTTTATCTTGAAGAACTGAGCACAGAAGAAATTAGTGATGTGTTGCAGATATCTGTAACGAATGTAAAAGTAATACTGCATCGGTCGCGAAATCTGCTTAGGGAATTAATTGAAAAAAAAAATTTAGCACAGGAAATATTATGAAAAATATCAATGATGAATTACTTAATAAGTATTTAGATGAAGAACTAAATCGTGAAGAAATGAACCAGGTTAAAACAGCGATTGAAAATTCACCAGAGCTAAAGAAAAAATATGAAGCACTTTTATCTGTTAATACTTTCCTAAAAAGTGTTGAATCAGATTTGCCATCTGCTGATTTCACAAAGAAAGTTATGGGGAAAATAAAAACCAGAAAAGCATCTGAACTTCAACAAAAGTATTTTCTGTTTACAATCTTATCTTTACTAGGGTTAATAGTCTGTGGAATAACCGTGTATGTGTTTTATGAGATAATTATTTCGATCCAAGCAAGTGAATCCTCAGATTTAGTTTCAAATTATTCAAATACTATTGGCGATTATTTCTCATCTTTCTTTGGTAAAAAGAACCTCTCTATATTCGGTTCGGTGCTATCGTTTATCATGCTGGTTTCAGGTTATTTTCTCTACGATTACCAAAAGCATTCTAAAAAGAGTTTTGGTCATTAAAAAACTGTTGTAACACTGAGCCCCGATTCCATCGGGATAAACTCCGTTGAAGTGTGATACATCTTAAATGATATTGAAGGTCGTCTTTCTCCCAAAGGGATGCCTTTGGCAGACTTCGCTCAAGATGACATTGAGTTTCTTATCTCTAATCTACCTGAAATTGCCTACTCATTCGTATATTTGCACATAATTAAAAAATAAAAGAAAAGAATGAATACAAAAGCCGGTTACGCTGCCATAATTGGATTGCCAAATGTTGGTAAATCTACTTTAATGAATGCTTTGCTTGGTCAAAAAATCTCAATCACAACATCGAAACCTCAAACTACAAGAAAAAGAATTTTGGGAATTTTAACTCAAGAAAATTACCAAATAGTTTTTCTTGATACTCCAGGAATCTTAAAACCAGCATATCTTCTTCAAGAAAAAATGATGGATGATATTGATCTTTCTGTAAAAGATGCAGATGTGTTTGTGATTATTTATGATGTTAGCTCTGAACAATCATTTAAAGGAGCAGAGGAGAATGAATACATTCAGAAAGTGATAAGTGAAAAAAGTAATCCCAAAATTCTGGTGCTAAATAAGATTGATACTATATCACAAGAACAAGCACTTGCACTTATTGAAAGGTTTGAAAAACAAAACATCTTTAAATCAGTTATTCCTGTATCTGCAAATCTTAAATTCAATCTTGAAAGATTACTTAACGATATAGTTGAGTGTTTGCCGGAAGGTGCAAAGTTTTATCCTGATGATATTGTTTCTGAAGAAACTGAAAGATTTTTTGTTACTGAAATTATTCGAGAAAAATTATTTGAACTTTATGAAGATGAAGTTCCATATAGCTGCGAAGTTTTAATTGCTGAATTTAAGGAAAGGGAGCACTCTAAAGATTTTATCAGTGCCGAGATAGTTGTGGAAAGAGAAAGTCAGAAACCAATTATTATCGGTAAAGCCGGAAGAGCAATCAAAGAGCTCGGAGAAAAATCCCGCCGAAGCATTGAAGAATTTTTAGATCGTGAAGTTTATCTTGAACTTAGAGTTAAAGTAAGAGAAAAGTGGCGTTCAAATCTTAATATGTTAAAATCTTTTGGGTATGTGCGAACTAAGGATAAAGAATAGCGAAACTTAAAAATTAATTAAAATATTATCTATTCGTGATCATCATTTTGTCACACTGAGCGAAGTCGAAGTGTGACTTTACTTTTTTAAGAATTATTGATTTCTAATTTTAAATGAAAAAATACACTGGCGAAGTAGCACTTCTATTTAACACTTTAATTTGGGGCGGAACTTTTGCACTCATCAAGAATGCTTTTACTGATATTTCACCTTTGTTATTTCTTGGATTGCGATTTAGCATAGCTGCTCTAATTTTTCTGCCGTTTGTTTTTGTTTCACTAAAACACACAAACAAACAAACACTAATGGCTGGTGCAATCCTTGGATTTTTTTACTTTGCAGGTTTTACTGCACAAACTCTGGGATTAAATCTTACCACGGCTACTAAATCAGGATTCATAACGGGAACGTTTGTAGTATTCATTCCGATCCTTCAACTGATTATTGAAAAGCGAAAACCAAAATGGTTTAACATTCTTAGTATTTTTTTAGTATTGGTTGGATTGATAATGCTATCAAGCAAAGGCGAGAATATAGTTGATTTTATTAAACAACTCGGCTCAGATTTTAATCTTGGTGATTTGCTAACTTTATTGTGTGCACTACTCTTTGCTTTTCAGGTTGTGTATGTTGATGTTTTTACTAAAAAGTATGAATATCTGCCAATGGTATTTGTGCAACTATTAATAACCGGTATTGGCGGATTTATTTTATCATACATTTTTTCTATTGCTTCTTTAGAAACAGTTAAGTTTACATTTAATACAACTGTTGTTACTGCTATTCTTTACACTGCAATATTTGCTTCCATAATTGCAACCGTGATACAATTAAAGTTTCAGAAATTTGTTTCGCCTACAAAAGCAGGAATTATTTTCTCCATCGAACCAATCTTTGCTGCTGTATTTGCTTACTTTTTACTCAGTGAAAAAATTTCTAATTTTGGCCTAATTGGATGCGTACTTATTTTTATCGGGTTAATTGTTTCGGAAATATTTTCTGTAAAAGATGAGTGATTTAAAAAGAGCCAAAATAATTGTTAGCGGTTTAGTTCAGGGTGTTGGGTATAGATATTTTGTGATTAGACATGCAGATAATTTAAATCTTAAAGGTTATACTCAAAATCTTTTTTCTGGCGAAGTAGTTACAGAAGTTGAAGGCGAATTAGGTTTGATAAACGAATTGATAAAACAATTAAAAATCGGACCATCAAAATCTCATGTTACAAATTGTTCAGTGGAGTGGTCTGAAAATAAAAATGAATTTAAAAGATTTGAGGTTAGATATTAAATCTTAGCGTTCTTAACTTGAAGCCTTCTTTTCTCGCAAAGTCCGCAAAGTTTTTTGCTAAGTTCGCAAAGAATTACATATGATAGAAAATGATTTATCAAATAAAATAATTGGTGTAGCTATTGAGTTACACAAAGTTTTAGGTCCTGGTTTACTTGAATCTGCTTATGAAAATGCTTTAGCTTATGATTTACGAAGCGAAGGATTAGATATAAAACAACAAGTTCCTATGCCATTTGTTTATAAAGAAATTAAATTAGATGTTGGTTATAGGATTGACATGGTAGTTGAAAATAAAGTGATAATCGAAATCAAATCAGTTGAAACATTAGCTCCAGTTCATTTTGCACAAGTTTTAACTTACTTGAAATTATCAGAACTTAAACTTGGATTACTAATTAATTTTAATACTAAAATGTTAAAAGAAGGAATTCACAGAATTGTTAATAATTTATAAACTTTGCGATCTCTGCGTTGTTCCGTCTTTGCGCTCTTTGCGTGAAGCTTTCTTTCTTCGCAAAGTCCGCAAAGTATTTCGCTAAGATCGCAAAGGTAATTGAATGAAATTAAATTTTAGAACAGGGTTTGGTTTTGATGTTCACGCGTTCGTGGTAGGAAGAAAATTAATAATTGGCGGCGTTGAAATTCCATTCGATAAAGGATTGGAGGGACATTCAGATGCTGATGTTCTCCTTCATGCAATTTGCGATGCTATGCTGGGTGCATTAGCACTTGGCGATATAGGTCTTCATTTCCCAAATACCGATGAGGTTTGGAAAGATGCAGATAGTAAACTTCTTTTAAAATATGTTAATGAACTTATTAATTCTAAAGGTTACGAATTAGGAAACCTTGATTGTGTTCTTGCAATGGAAAAACCAAAAATATCTCATTACGTTGATCAAATAAGAACGCGTATTTCGGAAATACTAAATACTGAGATTGATCAAATTTCTATCAAAGCAACAACAACAGAAAAACTTGGGTTTGTTGGAAGAAGTGAAGGTGTAGTATCCTTTGCTACTGCTTTATTGATGAAGAAGAATTAGAATGTTTGAATCAATCCTAACTCAAATTTCTGACTTTACTCCTCTATGGATTTATCTCACAATATTTTTCTTTGCCTTTATAGAAAATCTTTTTCCTCCTTCGCCAAGTGATATTATAGTTGTTATCGGAGGTTCTTTAGTTGGCACGGGAACAATTTCATTCATCCCTTTATTGATATCAGCAACATTAGGAAGTCTTGCCGGATTTTTAACAGCGTTTATAATTGGCTGGCAATTTGATAAAAAATTAATCCATGCAGGAAAAATAAAATTTATTAATGTCCAATCTGTGGATAAAGTGGAAACCGCATTTAGAAAATGGGGCTATTATTTAATTGTTGCAAATAGATTTTTGCCTGGTACCCGAGCGCTTATTTCTTTCTTTGCAGGAATGAGCAGACTTAATGTTAACAAAACAACCATTCTTAGCCTGGTAAGCTCAGCGTTGTGGAATATAATTCTAATTTATCTTGGAATATCTTTTGGTGAAAATGTTGATCTGATAGACGGTTACCTTAAAACATACAGTACCATAATTTGGATTATTACCGGAATAATAATTTTATTTTTTGTTGTTAGATATTTTATAATCAAGAGAAAAAAATAAAATTGAAATTTTTATTTAAAAGACAATCTTTTTCAATTGAAGAAAAAAAAGAAAGAAGAAAAGATAAAATACTTCTGATACTTGCAGGAATCCTTTTTGGTATTTCATTTACACCATTTCCGTTTCCATTCACTCTATTCTTATTTGTTGCATTTGTTCCTTATTTTGTAGTTGTTGAAAAAAAAGGAAG
Organism: Ignavibacteriales bacterium; assembly: GCA_038214015.1. Lineage (GTDB taxonomy): Bacteria > Bacteroidota > Ignavibacteria > Ignavibacteriales > Ignavibacteriaceae > IGN3. The sequence goes on from JBBQSH010000003.1 coordinate 16,901, forward strand.
CTTACTTAAAGTTAACTCTGCATCTTATCTTTCATTTTTTGTAATGAGTTTAATAACTGTTTTTTGGGTTGGAAGTTGGCAAAGCGCTGCAGATCCATTTTTAATGATAAGCGGAGTAGTATTAGTTTTCTTTTTGCCGTGCGTTATGTTAATCAACTCGACTTTGTTTTATTTATCAAGAAAAGTTTTTAAAAAAGATTTATCACTTTATTTTTTCCCATTCTTTTGGGTAACTGGTGAATATCTTTTATCACTCACTGACCTAAAATTCCCTTGGCTTACAATCGGGCACGGCTTAGCAAAGTTTACTTCATTCATCCAGATTGCGGATATTGTTGGAGCATTTGGTTTATCATTCATTGTTTTATGGATTAACATTTTCATCTTCAAAGGAATAAAAGCCTTTAAAGAAAATGTAAAAGTTAGTTCGATTTATTTTTCAGTTGCCGCATCGATTTTCGTTTTAATTATAGTTTATGGATTTGTAAAAATATCTTCATCAGCTGATAATCAGAAAAAAATAAAAGTTGGGATAATTCAACCAAATATTGATCCTTGGAATAAATGGGAACTTGGCGGACTTGATGATATTCTTGATAACTATTTTAGTTTATCACAAAAATGTGTTGATGAAGGAGCAAAGATTATCCTCTGGCCAGAAACTGCTTTACCGGTCTATTTATTGTCAGGAACTTATCAGAGCGAAGTTGATTCCATCTATTCTTTTCTAAAAAGAAATAATGTTTCGTTATTAACCGGTATGCCTGATTTTATAGTGTATGAAAACAATCCACCACGAACTGCAAAGTACAATGAAGTTGGTAAATACTATTATGCGACATACAATTCAATTTTACTTCTTCAACCTAATCGAAATGAAATTCAGCGATATGGAAAAATGCATTTAGTTCCGCTTGGTGAGCATACTCCTTTTGTGGATCAACTTCCATTTCTTGGTGATTTGTTAAAATGGGGAGTTGGCATTAGCGGCTGGAATGTTGGACAGGATACTACTGTGTTTAAATTTGTGAATGATGAAGACACAATAAAAGTTGGCGGATTGGTTTGTTACGAATCGGTGTTCCCAACTTTCCCAAATTATTTTGTTGATCGCGGTGCACAGTTTTTAACAGTACTTACAAATGATAGCTGGTACGGAAAGTTAAGCGGGCCATATCAGCACAAAGAATTTGCAAACTTGCGCGCGGTTGAAAACAGAAGAGCAGTCGTACGTTGTGCAAATGGCGGAGTAAGTTGTTTGATAAATAAGTTTGGTGTTACACAAGTTGAAACAGAAATGTTTACACGAACACATTTAGTCGTTGATGTTCCGCTAAATAATGAGAAAACATTTTACACAAAAAATCCACTGATAATTCCTGTTGTATCTTCCGCATTTTCTTTATGGATTTTTGGAATCAACATTTTAATTTGGATGAAAAAAAAGTTTAAATTGTAAATTTAACTGTCATTCCCGCGAAGGCGGGAATCCAGATATTCATAAATTAGATTCCTGCTTTCGCAGGAATGACAAGCAAAGCAAAAAATGATAGATCTTAGAAGCGACACAGTAACTCGCCCATCAGAAGCAATGCGCAAGGCAATTTACAATGCAGAAGTTGGTGATGATGTTTTTAAAGAAGATCCAACAGTTAACAAACTTGAACAATACGCTGCGGAACTTTTAGGAAAAGAAGCGGCATTGTACGTTTCAAGTGGAGTTATGGGTAACCAGATTTGTTTAAATGTTTTAACAAATCCTGGTGACGAAGTAATCTGCGAAAGAGACGCACACATTTTTAATTATGAATCAGGTTCACCTGCAGCATTAAGCGGAATACAATTATTTCCGATTGAAGGGAATTATGGAGTCATTACTCCAGAGCAAGTTGAACCGATAATTCGTCCAACCTCTGCTTACTATATGCCGCGTACAAAAGTTATTGAAGTTGAAAACACGCATAACCGCGGCGGCGGAACAATTTGGCCGATAGAAAATATTGTTTCACTAAAACATCTCGCAAAAAAATATAATCTCTTTTATCATCTTGATGGTGCAAGAATCTGGAATGCATCCGTTGCAACCGGAATTTCTGTAAATGAATATGCTTCACATTTTGATTCTATTTCTTGCTGTCTATCAAAAGGACTTGGAGCTCCGGTTGGTTCTATCATAGCAGGAACAAAAGATTTTATTAAAGAAGCTTTTCGTGTTCGTAAGGCGTGGGGCGGAGGAATGAGACAAGTTGGAATTCTTGCTGCTGCTGGATTGTATGCACTTCAGAATAATATTGAAAGATTAAAAGAAGATCACGAAAAGGCTAAATTTCTTGCACAAAGAATTAATGCTAATCCAAATCTTGAAATTGATATGCAAGCAGTTCAAACAAATATTTTGTTATTTCATCCCAAAATAATTTCTGTTGAAGAAGGATTGAAACGATGTAAAGAAAAAGGATTACTTGTTTCAGTGGGAAAGATCGATTTGATTCGTGCGGTTACACATTTAGATGTTTCATTTGATGATGTTAAAAAAGCTGCGGATATTATTGATGAGGTATTTGCATAATGGATATTAAAAATTTCACACATAAGATAACAGTCAAAGTCCGATTTAACGAAGTTGATATGCTTGGCGTTTGCAATAATGCAGTTTACATTAATTTCTTTGAACACGCACGATTGGAATATGTTAAAGAAGCAGGATTGATGCCTGAAGGTGGAATTTTTTCTGACGGCAGATTATTCTTTATGGTAAGAAATGAAATAAATTATCGTGGTTATTCTTTTTATGATGATGAACTCGATGTTTATTCAAAAATTACTTATATAAAAAATTCTTCTTTCGGTTATGATCATATTATTGTGAGAAAGAAAACCGGAGAAATTATTGTTGATGGAAAAGGAGTTGTAGTATTTGTTGATCCAAAGACAAGAAAATCGACGCCGCTAACAGAGGATTTTATTGAGAAGATTAAAAAGTTTGAACCTGGTGTTAAAAATATAAATTAAAGCATCGTAATGACATTTTTAAGGAGGTAACAAAATGCGCAAACTAATTATTGATATCGAAACTTGTTCTTATCCATTTGAATCTCTTTCCGAATCTCAGCGAGAATATCTGCTGAAATATGCAGATAAAGAAATTGATCCCGCCAAAAAAGAAGCAATGAAAGACGAAGCAATTCGTTACACTTCTCTTTATCCTTTTACATCCAAATGTGTTGCAATTGGAATGTATGATGTAGAAAAAGAAAAATCTTATGTTTATTACGAATCCGAGAAACCTGAGGAATGGAATTCTGAAAACACAAATGTTTTTTATAAAGGATTGCCTGAAAAAGAAATGCTGGAATCTTTTTGGAAAGTCGCACAGTACGTTGATCAGTTTATAACTTTTAACGGAAGAAATTTTGATGTTCCGTTTTTAATGATGCGTTCTGCAATGTTAAAAGTTAAGCCAACAAAAAATTTAATGGGTTATCGATATGGTGATATACATATTGATCTTCTTGAACAATTTACTTTTTACAGCACAACAAGAAAATTTAATCTGGATTTTTATTGCCATGCTTTTGGAATTGAGTCTCCGAAATCAAAAGACATTTCTGGAATGGAAGTAAAAACACTTTATGAAGCAGGAAGAATAAAAGATATTGCTGTTTACTGTTCTAAAGATATTTATGCAACTTACCAATTGTTTAAAATTTGGGAAGAGTTTCTAAAATGAAATTATGTATTAAATGGCAGTCACGAACCATTTCGTGACTGAATGATTATGGGAAGAAGAGGAAGACTAAATTTAACAGATGAAAGTATTTTTTTTATAACGACAACCGTCGTTGAATTTACACGAGTATTTTCAAAAGATATTTATTGAAATATTTTAATAAAAAATATTTTGCATTATCAGCAAAAATATTATTTCAATATTCTTGCTTATGTAATTATGCCATCTCATTTGCATTGGATAATAATAGTTGATAAGAAATACGGAACAATCTCTGATATTATGAGAGATATTAAAAAATATTCTGCTTGGGATATTATGGATGAAATAGAAAAAAACGACAAAGTTCTGATGAATATTTTTAGAGAGGCAGCAAAAAACCATCCAAAACATAAAAGAAAATTCTGGATGCAAAGATTTGATGATGAAGTGATAAGAAACGAAAAAATGTTTTGGACTAAGCTACATTATATTCATAATAATCCTGTTGAAGCAGGATTGGTTCTGAGGCCGGTAGATTATAAATATTCAAGTGCTCGTAATTATGTTTGTAAAGATCATTCGGTTCTGTTTGTTGATACTGAGTTTGCGGGAATAGAGATTAAATAAAAGCACTGTCACGAAATGGTTCGTGACAGCCGAGAAAAGGTTTAGATTCCGAAACAAGTTCGGAATGACAGTATTCGGACAGATTCCATTTCTTGACTAAAAACCTCCCATTTTTATAATTATTTGAGATTGTGTAAGTTTGCCTATAAAATTGTGTAAGGAGAAAATATGCCAACAAACTTAAATATAAATGATTCACTTCTTGAAAAAGCTGTTCTATTAGGCAAGCATAAATCTAAAAAGGAAGCAGTTAACACTGCACTTGAGGAATATGTTAAACTCCGCAACCAGATGCTAGTTAAGGATTTGTTTAACAATATTGAGTATGATCAAAAATACAATTACAAAAAGCAGCGTGTACGAAAGTGAAAGTAATTGTTGATACAAGTATTTGGTCGCTGGCTTTACGAAGAAAGAAAAAACAAGTATTTAAAGAAGTTAAATTTCTCGAATCTTTAATTGATAACCAGAAAGTTTGTATGCTTGGACCAATCAGACAGGAAATTTTATCTGGTATTAAAGACAGCAAACAATTTTCCCAGCTAAAAGATATTCTTAGTTCATTTGATGATTTCCCAATAGTTATGGGAGATTATGAACTTGCTGCTGAATACTTTAACATTTGCAGAAGTAAAGGTGTTCAAGGTTCTAATATTGATTTTTTAATTTGTGCTGTTTCTTATCAAAATCGGTTTCCAATTTTTACGAGTGATAAGTATTTTGAAGTTTTCACCAAGCACATTCCAATAACACTTGTAAAGAATTATTGATGTTTATGCAACTTACCAGTTGTTTAAGATTTGGGAAGAGTATTTGAAGTAAGATAGTTGCATAAATTGTTCATGAAATAAATATTAACATTTTATTTAGAGAGAAATATGAACGAAATTCTAATCCTACTAATTATTATCTGGATATTAACCCTTGTTTATTATGTTTACTATATTTATATGTTAATGAAAAATGTGAAACCCGAATACGAAAATGATAAATTTAAAATATTTGGTGTTCTCCTGATTATAAATAAAACATACTTTGATGAAATTGGTATAATATATTTACCTAGGGTTAAGTATTTGGCAATTATCCTTTTTATCTTAATCATAATTCTCCCAATTTATTTATATAATTAAAATAGTCATGGCAAATGAAATTCTTCAGACTATCCTTCAAGTATTAGAATATTTTTATCCCACTTTCCCTTATATTTCCTTATAAAATTTTCAAACTATTTTAAATTACTAGAAAAACATAACTCAGATGTTATCCAAAGAATTAAAAGCAGAAATAAAAAGAAGATTGACTTCAAAGTTTGATCTTGAAAAGATTATACTTTTTGGTTCACAGGCAAGGGGTACAGCGAATAGCCATAGTGACGTGGATTTACTTTTGATTGGTGAGGTAAAATATGACAGGTATCAGATGATGACAGATATCCTACGATCTTTGGGAAAAATGAAATGTGCATTTGATGTTATTATTTTGACAGCGGATGAGTACGAAGAAGATAAATATATCCCTGGTACAACTGCAAGATATGCTTTCAAAGAAGGAAAAGTACTTTATGAAAGGTAAAGAGAAAACTTTAACACAAAAAGTTTTGGAGTGGATTGAAATAGCTGAAGAAGATTTGAAATTTTCTAAACATGGATTTACCATTTCATCAGGCGTGCCTTATAGAATCATAGCGTTCCATTCTCAACAATGTGCTGAAAAATATTTAAAGGCTTTTTTAGTTTATAATAAAATTGATTTTCCATTTACTCATAATATTACAACGCTTATAGATCTATGCAGTGAAATCGATGAAACTTTTGAAGAATTAAGGTCCGCTGAATTGCTGACCAGTTATGCAACCGCAAACAGATATCCAAGTGAATATAGAAAACTCAAAAAAAGCGATGCACTAAATTCTGTAAAACTTGCTGGAAAAGTTAAACTAATTATTAGAAAAAAATTTATTGCTTTAGATTTTAAATTGCCTAAAGCTTAATTCTCAATTATCAAATTACTATTTAATACAATTCCATAAGACAATATGATGAAAGAACCTGAAGTTACTTTTGAGCTTGCACAAGAGCATGGTTTAATTAAAGAAGAATGGGAAAAGATTTTAAAAATCCTAGGTCGTACTCCAACTTTTACGGAGCTTGGTGTTTTTTCTGTAATGTGGAGCGAGCATTGCAGTTATAAAAATTCCATTGCACAATTAAAAACTTTACCTCGCAGCGGCGGAAGATTATTAGTTGACGCCGGTGAAGAAAATGCCGGACTAATCGATATCGGTGATGATTTAGCTGTAGCATTTAAAATAGAAAGTCACAATCATCCATCAGCAGTTGAGCCTTATCAAGGTGCCGCAACGGGTGTTGGCGGAATTATGCGAGATATTTTCACTATGGGTGCTCGTCCAATCGCTTCTTTAAACTCACTACGTTTTGGATCATTAAAGGATGCACGAACAAGATTTTTATTTGATGGCGTTGTTCGTGGAATTGGTGATTATGGAAATAGTTTTGGTGTTCCAACGGTTGCAGGAGAAGTTTACTTTGATGAATCATATCAAGGCAATCCACTTGTAAACGCAATGGCAGTTGGAATCGTAAATAAAAAACATTTTGCATCTGCTACTTCAAAAGGTGTTGGTAATCCGATTATGATTGTTGGTTCATCAACAGGAAGAGATGGAATACACGGAGCCACGTTTGCATCAGAAGAAATTTCTGCAAAATCTGAGGCAAAACGTCCATCGGTTCAGGTTGGTGATCCGTTTACAGAAAAACTTTTACTTGAAGCAACCTTAGAAATTATAAAGAATGATTGGCTGATTGGAATTCAGGATATGGGTGCTGCTGGAATTTCCTGTTCTACAAGTGAGATGAGTGCAAAAGGGGAATCGGGAATGAAGATTAATCTTGATAAAGTTCCTTTACGCGAAAACGGGATGACAGCTTACGAAATTATGTTGAGTGAAAGTCAGGAAAGAATGTTATGCTGTGTTAAAAAAGGATATGAAGATCGTGTAAAAGAGGTTTTTGAAAAATGGGATTTACATTGCGAAATAGTTGGCGAAGTTACCGGCGATGGAATGCTGCAAATTGATTATCAAGGTGAACGCAAAGCAACAATGCCTCCATTTGATTTAGTACTTGGCGGCGGTGCTCCTGTTTACACTCGTGAACAAAGAGAACCTGAGTATTTAAAAGAAACAAGAAAGTTTGATTCCAAAACTTTACCTGAGCCAAAAGATCTTAAAGAAACATTTCTAAAAGTATTTTCTTCACCAAACATTGTTTCTAAGCAATGGGTTTATCATCAATACGATTCGATGGTAAGAACAAACACAGTTGTTGGGCCTGGTTGTGATGCTGCAGTTATTTTAGTTAAAGGAACAAATAAGGCTCTTGCAATGAAAACAGATTGCAACTCTCGTTACGTTTATCTAAATCCAAAAGAAGGAACAAAGATTGCGGTTGCAGAATCTGCAAGAAATATTGTTTGTTCTGGCGGCATTCCGCTTGGTGTTACAAATTGTTTGAACTTTGGTAATCCTTACAAGCCGGAAGTTTACTGGCAGTTTGCACAAGCAGTATCCGGAATGGGTGAAGCTTGCAGACATTTTGATACTCCGGTTACCGGCGGCAACGTAAGTTTTTATAATGAATCACCGGAAACAGCAGTTTACCCTACTCCAACAATAGGAATGGTTGGTTTAGTTGAAGATTTAAAACACATTACAACATCTTACTTTAAAGACGAAGGTGATATAATTTATTTACTAGGTGAAGACAAAGAAGAACTTGGCGGAAGCGAATATGCAAAAGTTATTCATAATAAAGTTGCCGGAGAATCACCGACGATAAATCTTGATGATGAAAAGAAATTGCAGAAAACTTTATTAGATCTTATTAGAAAAGGATTGATAAAATCTGCTCACGATGTTTCGGAAGGTGGAATTGTTTCAGCATTGGCGGAGTGCTGTATAATCAACCAGGAAAAACAAATTGGATGCGAAGTTGAGATCCCAATTAAATCCAGAAAAGATTTTTCTATATTCTCAGAATCTCAATCCAGAATAATTATTTCAGTATCAAAAGTTAAAACCCTTGATCTTGAACTTAAACTTTCAAATATTAAATTTATAAAACTTGGTGTAGTTGCTGGATCATCAATGAAACTAAAAAATCTTTTTGATGTCAGCGTTAATGAACTTTCTGACATTTATTACAATACAATTCCCGGAATAATGTTTGGTGAAGAATAAACTTAAAAAGATTTATAAAAATTCATCACTGTTTAAATATTTTAGACAGCTTAGATATCTATATCATCTTCGTCCGCATTGGCAGAAGAAAGGAGGATTCCTAAAACATTACTTTGGTGGTTTGTATAATAGAATGGATCAGCATCATCTTTTTCTTTTTTCAGGCGGATTAGCATTTTCACTTTTTACATGCATAATTCCTCTGATACTGATTGTGTTTTGGATACTTGGAAATTTTTTAAGCTCGGAAGAAATGGAATTGCAAATTATAACATTCATTAATACTGTTATTCCATACAATGAGTATGCGGATTTTGTAAAACAAATTATTTTTAGTCGTGTTGAAGAAGTAATTGAATTAAAAAACGTTGCGGGACTATTGGGTTTCGTAGGATTATTTTTTGCTGCCAGCGGATTTTTCAGCAGTATGCGTACTGTGCTAAATAAAATTAATGGAACCGATATAGAGGTAAATATTTTTCTTGGTAAACTAAGAGATTTTCTTGTAATACTAGTTGCAATACTTCTTTTCTTTGCTTCAATTCTTGCTTTACCATTGTTAGAACTCTTTAAATCAATTGCTGATTCAACACCATATCTTCAGTTTTTTGCTCATCCAATTTTTCAGCAGCTTTTTACAGTTCTTGCTTCATTATTTATAATGCTCATACTTATGTATTTGTTTTATAGTTTTATTCCAACATCCAAAATAAAACATCGCTCCGCTTTAGTTGGAGCATTGTGGGCTTCGTTATTTTGGGTAGGGATGAAAACACTTTTTGGATATTATCTTGCAAACTTTCAAACCTGGGGAAAAATTTATGGTGCCTATGCTCTTGTTATTGTTATTGCCTTTTGGATTTATTACACAGCTGCAGTTTTTATTATTGGTGCTGAGATAGGAAAATTGTTTGATGAAAGGTTGAAAGAAAAGCTTGCACAAAAAAGTATAGCAACTCAAAATGTTTCTCCAATTAAATAATTAATTTGACAATGTATTGTTTCATTAGTATGTTTAATCAGATTAAAAAGTCTGATTATAATGTATTTATTAGTAACGCATAAATTCATGCACACAACTGACGTTTTTAAAGTTTATAAATAATTAAAGGAGATCATTATGTTACTCAAATCCAAACTTGCAGCGATGTTAGTTTTAGTATCAATTATTTTCATATTTACAAATAAAAGTTCAGCCCATTGTGATTCTTATGACGGACCCGTTATTAAAGATGCTGAAAAGGCGCTCGAAACAAATAATGTAAACCTAGTTCTTAAATGGGTAAGTAAAGAACAAGAGAAAGAGACTATCACGTTGTTTCAAAAAACCTTTGAATTGCGTAACGGAGATAAAGGAGTTTATGAGATTGTGGAAAAACATTTTTTCGAGACCCTTGTGCGACTGCATCGTGAAACAGAAGGCGCCCCCTATACCGGCTTAAAGCCTGCGGGGACTACAAAACAGATTATTCAAATGACTGATAAAGCTATTAAAGAAGCCAATGTGGATGATTTTTTGCTAAAGTTGAATAATCATATTGATAAAGTTGTTCGTGAAAAATATCAAAAAGTTTCGGAACTCAATAAAGTAAAAGATAATTCGGTTGAAAAAGGAAGAGAATTTGTTGCTGCTTATGTTGACTACACACATACAGTTGAAGCAATTCACGACATTATAGAACATGGCAGTGGCTCACATGCAGATCATTGATCATAAGAATAAAATTTAAATAAATAGTTTAGATGTTTTTTCTTAACTTTTAAAATGCTTGATTAGTAAAAACACAAATAAATCATTAAGGAAAAAATAAAATGGCAGAAACAATAAATAAAGAAATACTGATTGATGCAATCGGCTATCAAAATGGTTCGATCGTTAGCAAACAGATTCTAAAAAAGTCAAACGGCAATATTACTTTGTTTGCATTCGACAAAGATGAATCATTAACAGAGCACACTTCGCCTTACGAAGCAGTTGTTTATATGGTTGATGGTGAAATGGAAATAAAGATTGGTGGAAATCTGTACAATGTAAAAGCTGGAGAAATACTTGTGTTACCACCTAACATTGCACATGGATTGAAAGCAACTGTAAAATCAAAAATGCTTTTAACAATGATAAAATAGCCGCTTATTAAAATCATTTATAATTAAGTTGACAATTGATGGATAACTTAATATTTTTAATCAGATAAAAAGGTCTTATTATAATAAATCAATAAACAGGAGTAGTTATGAGAGAATTAAAAAGATTAAAGTTTATGTTTTTTTTCTTTACGATTATAGTGTTTTCCTCTTTTATAGTAGTTTCTTGTGGTGACAATACTGCGCAAGATCCATCTAAATTCGGTAATACAAAAAATCCAAACCAATCCTCAGTTGATGATCTTTCAGCATTTGAAGTAGAGAATGGGATTGGTCCGATTAAATCAAAATTAAGTTTAGAAAAAATTAATCCCGAATTAGTTAAAAAAGGTGAAGCGATTTTTTCTACAAAATGCGCATCCTGTCACAAACTTGATGAAAGATATGTTGGACCAGCTCAGAGAGATGTTTGGAAAAGAAGAACACCTGAGTACATTTTAAATATGATGCTTAATCCGGAAGAAATGTACAAACGCCATCCCGAAGCAAAAAAACTTTTAGCTGAATATTTGACACCGATGCCTGCACAAAATTTAGCTATGGATGATGCTCGTTCACTATTAGAATATTTCAGAAAAGTAGCAGAAGAAAAATAAAATTGATTTCTTATCATTTTTTAAAAAGGATTACTTATGAAAAACATCTTTAGCAAAAAATTTTTAATTGGATTATCAATCCTGTCAGCATTTCCAATAATTTATTTCGGATGCAATCAATCAAAAAGCTCGTTATCCGGTAATGAAGCAGAACAGGTTTATGTTGCGCCAGGAACCTATGATGAATTTTATGCTTTTTTCTCGGGCGGATTCAGCGGGCAAATGACCATCTATGGTTTACCTTCCGGCAGAAAGTTCAAAGTAATTTCTGTCTTCTCTCAAAATCCTGAAACAAGTTGGGGCTATTCAGAAGAAACAAAAGCGATGCTAAATACTTCTTACGGATTTATTCCCTGGGGAGATGCCCATCATCCTGAATTATCAATGACTGACGGTGTACCGGATGGAAGATTTATTTTTATTAATGAAAACAATACACCGCGCATTGCAAAAATTGATCTTAAAGAATTTGAAACAACAGAAATAATCGAAATCCCAAATTCTGCCGGTAACCATGGATCACCATTTGTAACTGAAAACACAGAGTATATAATTGCTTCTACAAGATTTAGTATTCCAATTCCACAAAGAGATGTGCCTATCTCTTCATATAAAGATAATTTTAAAGGGACAATAAGTTTTATAAAGCTTGATCCTAAAACAGAAAAAATGAATTTAGAATTCCAAATAATTGTTCCGGGATTTAATTATGATTTGGCACACGCAGGAAAGGGACCTTCCAAAGATTGGGCATTCTTTACTTGCTACAACAGCGAGCAGGCAAATACTCTGCTCGAGATAAATGCTTCAAAAAATGATAAGGATTTTGTTGCTGCTGTAAATTGGCGTTTGGCTGAAAAGTATCTTAAAGAAGGTAAAGCAAAGACAATGTCTGCAGAGTATTTTAGAAATTATATGGATGAAGCAAAACAAACTGCAATATCCGAAAAACATAATGATGTAAAAGTTCTTGATCCGAAAGATTGCCCCGGAATGATATATTATTTACCAACTCCAAAATCTCCACACGGGGTTGATGTTGATCCAACAGGCGAATACATAGTTGCAAATGGAAAACTTGCTACTGTTATTCCGGTTCATTCATTTTCAAAGATGTTAAAAGCAATTGAAGAAAAGCAATTTGATGGTGAGATAGATGGCATCCCTATTTTGAAGTATGACGCTGTTCTTGCCGGTGAAGTTAAAAATCCTGGTCTAGGCCCACTACACACAGAGTTTGATGGAAATGGATTTGCTTATACTTCTTCGTTCATATCTTCTGAAATTGTAAAATGGAAACTTGGAACGTGGGAAGTTGTTGATCGAATTCCAACATACTATTCAATCGGCCATCTTTGCATTCCTGGCGGAGATAGCAAAAAACCCTGGGGAAAATATGTGATAGCTCTGAATAAAATTACTAAAGACAGATATTTACCAACCGGACCGGAGTTAACACAGTCCGCACAGTTGATTGATATAAGCGGTGAGAAGATGAAACTGCTGCTTGATTTTCCTACTGCAGGTGAGCCGCATTATGCACAGGCAATTCCTGCAGACATGCTGATGAAAAACTCTGTTAAGTTTTACAAAATTGAGGATAATCAAAATCCATTTGCAACTAAAAGTGAAAAGACTAGTCGTGTAGAACGAAAGGGCAATGAAGTACACGTTTATATGACTGCAATGCGAAGCCATTTTTCTCCTGATAATATTGAAGGAATAAAAATCGGCGATGTAGTTTATTTTCATGTTACAAATCTTGAGCAGGATTGGGATGTTCCTCATGGATTTGCAGTTAAAGGAAATAATACTTCTGAACTTTTAATTATGCCCGGTCAAACTAGAACAATTACCTGGACTCCGCAGAAACCCGGTATATATCCTTTTTATTGTACAGATTTTTGTTCAGCATTACACCAGGAAATGTCTGGATATCTAAGAGTTTCACCTAAAGGTTCCGATGTTCAGTTATCGTATAGTTTAGATAAGAAATAGTTTTATCGAAAAGCTGTTCTGGCTTTCATTCATATCGGAACAGCTTTTCATAATTTATTTAAGATTGTCATGAATAAAATATCAAGATATACACTTGCCTTCGCTTCTATCATACTTGTACTAACTTTTTTCTTCCCCTTATGGACAATTGATTTAAACGCTCCGCAATATCCGGAAGGACTAGGAATCAGAATATGGCTTGATCAAATTACAGGAATGAAGCCCAATGATTTGCAAAGCATAAACGGATTAAATCATTATATTGGAATGAAAATTATTGATCCAGATTCAATTCCGGAATTACAAATCATGCCTTTTTTAATCGCATTTATGATAGTTTTTGGTTTTTTCAATGCGTACAAGGGAAATAAAAAATTAGTTTACTTCTGGATTATATTATTTCTGATTCTGGGAGCTATCGGACTTTATGATTTTTATATGTGGGAATATGATTATGGTCATGATCTTAATCCGAATGCTCCGATTAAAATTCCAGGAATGGCATATCAACCTCCATTAATCGGTTCAAAACAGTTGTTAAACATTAATGCAGTATCATTACCCTCTGTTGGCGCAATAATTATTTTAATTTCAATCTTTCTCACAGCACTTGCACTTTATTATAATTCAAAAGAAGTAAAAAAGGTAAAAGTATAATGAAAAAAATAATTTTTGTATTAAGTTTTTTTATAATGCTTTTAACCTCTTGTAGCAATCAGCCTGAACCAATTTCGTATGGTGAAGATGAATGTGAGTTCTGTAAAATGATGGTAATGGATAAACGATATGGTGCAGAGTTGGTTACCGATAAAGGTAAAATTTATAAATTCGATTCGATTGAATGTATGGTTGGTTACATTGATAATAAAAAATTAGATAAGAATAATTACAGTTCTGTTTGGGTGGGAAATTATGTTAATCCCGGTAATCTTATTGATGCAAGTAAAGCTATCTATTTAAAGAATGATGAATTGCGAAGTCCGATGGGATTGAATGTTTTAGCAGTAGAAAATCAAGATCAGTTTGATTTAATCTTTAAGGAATACAGCGGTAAGCAATTAGGTTGGGATAATTTGTTTCCACTTGTAAGTGAAATGTAAAATGCGATTAGGCTGGAACATAATTTCAATTATTTTTCTTTTCATATTCTTTTCTGCAAATTCTTTTGCAGATAAAATTATTGTTGATAAAAAATCTTCACTCAACTCAATACAAAAAGCAATTTCATTAGCTAAACCTCACGATGAAATAATTATCAAAGAAGGATATTATTCTGAAGGAAATATTTTAATTGATAAACCTTTACATATTACAGGAATAAACTTTCCTATAATTGATGGTAATAATAAAGTTGAAATCATAACTGTTATATCCGATTCCGTTTTTATTTCGGGAATTATATTTAAGAATGCCGGCATCAGTTATCTTGAAGAAAATGCGGCAATCAGATTAGATGAAGTGAAAGACTGTGTAATTGAAAATAATAAGTTCGTAAGAAATTTTTTTGGAATTTATTTGTCAAAATCTGAAAAATGTATTATTCGAAACAATGAAATTAAAGCTTCCGGGAAAAAAGAAACATCCTCCGGTAACGGAATACATCTTTGGTACTGCAAGAATATTAATATCCTGTCAAATAAAATTATTGGACACAGAGATGGTATTTATCTTGAGTTTGTTCAAAACACTCTCATTAAAAATAATTACAGTAAAAATAATTTAAGATACGGATTGCATTTCATGTTCTCCGATGACTGTACATATACAGAAAATATTTTTGAAGATAACGGCGCAGGTGTTGCGGTTATGTACACAAAAAATGTAGTTATGAATAAAAATGTATTTAAAAATAATTGGGGACCAGCTTCTTTCGGTTTGTTACTAAAAGATATTTCCGATAGTAAAATTGAACACAATCATTTTTACAAAAATACCTCGGGCATATATATTGAAGGCTGCAACCGAACTGAAATTAACAACAATATATTTGAAGCTAACGGCTGGGCTGTAAAGTTGATGGCTAATTCCGCGGATAACATTTTTACACAGAATGATTTTATGAATAATTCATTTGACATTGCAACAAACAGCCGACAAAATTTTAACACATTTAAAGGAAATTATTACAGCAAGTATTCAGGTTATGATTTGAACAAAGATGGGATTGGTGATGTTCCTTATCATCCTGTAAAATTGTATTCGATAATCGTTGAACAGCAGAGACCCGCTTTAGTTTTACTTAACAGTTTATTTATTTCTTTGTTGGATATTGCCGAAAGTGTTTTTCCATCTCTCACTCCGGAAACGCTTGTTGATCTCAGTCCGAATCTTCGGAGGATAAATTGATCAGGGTAAAAGAATTAGAAAAAAGTTTTGGAAGTTTTGAAGTATTAAAAAATATTTCATTCGATATTCATCCAGGAAAAATTACTGCAATTGTTGGACCTAACGGATCAGGAAAAACTACAATTATTAAATCTATTCTTGGATTAGTAAAACCGGATAACGGTGAAATTCTAATTGATGATAAATCAATATTAAGTGAGTATCTCTACAGAAAAAATATTGGATATATGCCGCAGTCCGCAAGCTTTCCCGAAAATATTACTGTTCGCGAAGTTATTAAAATGATCTGTGATCTAAGAAATTCAAAAATCGAAACTGATCCGAAACTGATAAATTATTTAAATTTATCACCGGAAATGAATAAGCAGATAAAAAATCTTTCCGGCGGAAACAAACAAAAAGTAAGTGCATTGATATCATTAATGTTTAATCCATCAATTATTATTCTTGATGAACCAACTGCAGGACTTGATCCTGTATCGAGCAATAACCTAAAAGAAATTATTATTGAGGAAAAGCAGAAAGGTAAAACAATCATACTTACTTCGCACATTATGAGTGAAATAGAAGAGTTAGCAGATAATATAATTTTCTTGATTGACGGAAAAATTAAATTTGACGGCAGTGTGTTATCCTTACTTACTTATAAAGGCGAAAGTAAACTTGAAAAAGCAATAGCTAATATGATGAGTGAAAAATCAGCATGGAATTAATTTTAAAAATTATACGATTTGAGTTTAGTAATGCTTTCAGAAGCAAATGGATAATTATTTATTCCGTATTCTTTTTTTTAACATCATTCCTGCTTCTTAATTTTGGTTCAGATAACGGCAGAGCGATACTTAGTTTGATGAATGTAGTATTAATTGTAATCCCGCTTGTTAGTATAATATTTGGAACTATTTACGTTTACAATTCCAAAGATTACGTTGAGATGGTTCTTTGTCAGCCAATTGATAGAAGATCTTTATTTATTGGTTTATATCTTGGTAACTCAATTCCATTAGCAGCAGGATTTTTATTTGGGACATTGCTCGGATTTATTATTAATGGATATCCGGATTTATCATTAGACACTTTAGCGCTGCTGCTTGCAGTAGGAACCGCATTAACTTTTATATTTACATCAATTGCTTTTTTAATCGGAATAAAATTTACAGATAAATCACGGGGTCTTGGATTTGCTATTTTAATTTGGCTTTTGCTTTCTGTTGCTTATGATGGAATTATTTTATTTGTTATCTACTACTTCAGAGATTATCCAATTGAAAATGTAATTCTATCAATCAGTTTATTAAACCCAATCGATCTTGGTCGTATAATGTTTATGATCAATTTTGATATCTCGGCTTTGATGGGATACACCGGCGCGTTGTTTAATAAATTTTTTGGAAGTTCACTTGGATTTATTGTTTCTTTTTCACTTTTAATAATTTGGTTTTTAATCCCAACTTTTATTGGATTAAAATTCTTTAACCGTAAAGATTTTTGATTTTTTAAGATTTATCATCTAAAAGTAGGCACATATAAAAATATTCATATTGACTAATCTCGCTTTTCTACTTAATTTTAATCAGACAATTTAATCTGGTTATAATATGACAGTATTTTTTTCAAAAAGATGCGAGTACGGATTGCAAGCTGTACTTTTTATGTCAACGCAGGAAAGCGCTTGTGTTTGTCCCTCAGAAGAAATTTCAAATAAGTTAAACATTCCAAAAGAATTTATCTCAAAAATTTTACAGAGTTTAACTGAAAGTGGAATCGTAGAATCCAAAAAAGGGAAATCCGGCGGATTTAAACTTGCAAAACATCCATCTAAAATAAAATTAATAGATATTGTTGAAGCGATTGATGGTTTGGATAGTTTTAATAGTTGTGTGCTTGGTTTTCCGGAATGTTCACCGGATAAACCTTGTCCGGTTCACGATCAATGGGGAGAATTAAGAACCAAAGCTTATGAAATGCTAAGTTCAGAAACGATAGATAAGTTCAAAGAAAAAACTTTGAACAAAATTAGAATTATTTAAAAAAAATTTAAGTGTTAATCGGATTTTAAAATCCAATACAAGAAAGTGTACTATGAGCGAATATATAAACAACAATGAACAGAAATTAAACCTTCTAAAAGAAAAAATTAAAAAAATTGATTCAGCTAACGATACTGAAGCGGTTAAGGAAGAATTGAAAATCTTACTTGGTGAAGTTAGTTATGAAGATGTTGTAAAAGTTGAACAGCAATTAGTTGAAGAGGGAATTGATAAAGATAAAATGCTTGAGCTTTGTGATCTTCATACAGCTGCATTAAGAGGATTGATAAATCCGCAATCAAAAAAAATGGATACCGCTGGTCACCCGGTTCACACTTTAAGAAAAGAAAACCAGGCTATTAAAAGAGAATTAGAATTTATTCAATCATTAGTTGATCAGATAAATAGATATGATGATACAACGGAGGTTTCTGAATTATTCTTAAAAATCCGTGGCGGTATTAATAACCTTATGGATATCGAAAAACATTACAGTAGAAAAGAAAATTTAATTTTTCCATTCCTTGAAAAGTATAACATAACTGGACCATCAACAGTTATGTGGGGAAAACATGATCAGATACGAGGACTATTAAAAAATTGTGTGGAGGTTTTAAAATCAACTACAGAAATT
Organism: Ignavibacteriales bacterium; assembly: GCA_038214015.1. Lineage (GTDB taxonomy): Bacteria > Bacteroidota > Ignavibacteria > Ignavibacteriales > Ignavibacteriaceae > IGN3. The sequence continues at coordinate 35,253 of JBBQSH010000003.1, forward strand.
AATACTCAGGATGGAAAAGCTATAATAGAATTAGTTATAACTCCAGCTACAAAATTAATTGATGAAATGATTTACAAGGAAGAAACAATTCTTTTTCCGATGTCACTCGATACATTTTCTGATGAAGATTGGTTTCAGGTTTATAATCAAAGTGATGAAATTGGATTTTGTTTATTTGCCCCAACTGTAGAATGGACTCCGGAAAATCTTTCTAAAGATTTTGTTTCAGAAATTCTGGATCATTCAAAAATTAAATTACCAACTGGAATTTTTAATCTAGGTGAACTTAATGCGGTGTTTAACACAATGCCATTTGATTTAACTTTTGTTGATAAAGATGATAATGTAAAATTCTTCTCGCATGGTTCAGATAGAATCTTTCAGAGAAGCAATGCAATTTTAGGAAGAAAAGTTCAGTACTGTCATCCGCCATCAAGTGTACATATTGTAGAAAAGATTTTGAATGATTTTAAATCTGGTGAACAAAACAAAGCTTCATTCTGGATAAACTTTGGAGGCAAGTTTGTTTACATAAGCTATTATGCTCTTAGGGATGAAGAAAATAATTATCTGGGTACGTTAGAAGTAACACAAGACTTAACAGAATTAAGAATGCTGGAAGGCGAAAGAAGAATTTTAGAATATTAATAACTGAATAAAAAGATGTATAAGGAATCAATGGAAAAATTAATTATAACACCAGACACAAAAATTTTTGATTTATTTGAAAGTTATCCGACATTAGAAAATAAATTAATTGAGATTGCGCCTGTATTTTCAAAACTAAAAAATCCTGTATTAAGAAAAACTATAACTAAAGTAACCTCACTTAAACAAGCAGCTTTGGTTGGTAGTGTTTCACTTAGTCATTTAGTTAACGAATTAAGAAAAGAAGCTGGACAAGCGAGTGAATCATTTAAAGAAGCAAATAAAGTTGAAAATTCAACATCAAAACATCCGGAAAATATAAAAGAAGTTTACGATGCTACTACTGATATAGAGGCTGGAAATCATCCGCTCAAAACTGTAATGAGTGAAATACAAAAACTTACAAATGATGAATGTTATCTTTTAGTTACTCCTTTTTTACCAGCACCATTAATTGAAAAAGTAAAAGATAAAGGTTTTAAAGTAGAAGTTGAAAACACAAGTTATGGAAAATTTAATAACTATATATGGAAATAATTTAGAGTATTAGATTTTTATGTCAGAGAAGAAAAAAATAATTCGCAATGATGAGAAAGGGATACAGAAAACAAGATTTATTGTTCAATCAGTTTTTGCCGCACTTTGTGTTTGGATAGGAGTTGAGTTTTATCTTTTCAATCAATACTTAGAAACAAATGGTGCATCTGCATTTTATTCACGCCCGCCAGGTGTAGATGGTTTTCTTCCCATCAGTTCATTTATGAGTTTCTATCTTTTCTTAACAACCGGTGAAGTTCATTCTGCGCATCCGGCTGGTTTGTTTATTTTTCTTTCAATCGTTATGATGTCTTTAGTTTTTGGGAAATCTTTTTGCAGTTGGTTTTGCCCAATAGGTTTTATCTCAGAATTAGTTGGCGATTTTGGAGAAAAGTTTTTTAAGAGAAGATTAAAACTTCCGAAGTGGCTGGATTATCCGTTAAGAAGTTTAAAATATATTTTACTTGCATTTTTAGCTTATTCTGTTATATTTCTGATGTCAAATTTAGCTTTGAAATCTTTTCTTGATAGCCCTTACAATCTAGTTTCAGATGTAAAAATGTATTACTTCTTTGCAAATATTTCTCAAACTGCTTTGATTGTTATTGGAGTTTTGTTTGTTCTTTCAATAGTGATTAGAAATTTCTGGTGCAGATTTCTTTGTCCATACGGCGCATTACTTGGAATATTTTCCTTGATGAGTCCAAATAAGATTCAAAGAAATGCAGCAAGCTGTATCGATTGCGGTCTTTGCAGCAAAGCTTGTCCATCTTTCATAAAAGTTGATAAAGTAAAAACAGTTATATCAGATGAATGTTCTACCTGTTTGAATTGTGTTGATGTTTGTCCTGTTAAAGATACTTTAGAATTAAAAACTTTATTACCACAGAAGAAAAGAATAAGTAAAAAAGTTGCTGCAATTGGAGTTGTTTCAATCTTTATGTTAGTTACAGGATTTGCGATGTTAACAGGCAACTGGCAAAACAAAGTAACTAAAGAGGAATATTTGATGCATTATAAATTAATGAACAGTTACGGTCATCCAACCGGAACAAAAGAGTTTAAAAAACTTAATGAAGAAGTTGAGATGAAGAAGAGACTAAACGAAAAAAGCAAATAGTATTGTGGGTATCAACAACCATTTCGTGACAAGAATAATTTCTCGTGCTGTCTGATGAGTAGAGTTTTATCTGTCATTCCCGTGAAAACGGGAATCCATAAAGTCCAAAACAAAGTGTATTCCCACTTTAGTGGAAACGACAATCATGCATTTTTGATTTTTAAGACAACCTCTTATATAATAATTATTGAGATGCTGAAACAAGTTCAGCATGACTTTTATAAAATTAAAATATTATGAAAAGACACCCAGCACTTATAGCATTGTCCCGGGATCATCAACAAGGCTTACTGCTCGCCCAACTATTAAAAAAGAATGCACCGGAGTATAAAGGTCTGCCAACAGATCCGATAGGTAAAATGATTTATGCAAAAGAAGTATATAACAATGAACTGGATCAGCACTTTAGAGAAGAGGAAGAATTTGTTTTTCCATATCTAAAAGGCAGGAGTAAAGAGATTGATGAACTGGTTAGTGAAATTCTCTCAGAGCATAGGATCTTAAAAAGCAGCATACTATCATTACAAGATGATAACAGTCTGATTGATAAAATGGATAAGGTTGGTTACTTGCTTGAAGCCCATATAAGAAAAGAAGAAAGGAATTTGTTTGAAAAAGTTCCGCAGGTGCTTAGTAAAGAAGAACTTGAAATAATAAAACAAAAATTTGATGAAAACAGACCGAATAGTAAATCTTGTATAGCAAAATCAAAACCAATTAGCGATTAACTATGAAAAAATTAATAGATAAAATTAAACCACCTCCGCAGTGGCGATTTAGTGTATTGTTTAGTCTTGGCATTCTTGTCGGACTAATTGCATTTATATTGCACATCAGTAGAGCAACATCTTATTTATCTGATGACCCTGCAGCTTGTATTAATTGCCATGTTATGGTTCCGCAATTTGCAACCTGGGAAAGAAGCAGTCATGGTAGGGTTACAATTTGCAATGATTGCCATGTTCCTCAGGATAACTTTATTAAAAAATATTTCTTCAAAGCCTCAGATGGAATGCGGCACTCTTTTATGTTTACTTTTAGATTAGAACCTCAGGTAATTCAAATAAAACAAGCAGGGAAAAATGCTGTTCAGGAAAATTGTATTCGCTGTCACTCAAATCTTATTCATCCAATTTCTGTAAGAGCGATTGGCAATCAAAAAATTCAGGAAGAGGGAGACGGTTATTGCTGGGATTGTCATCGAGAAGTGCCTCACGGAAGAGTTAATAGCTTATCATCAACTCCGTATGCAAGAGTACCGGTTTTAACTTCTCCAGTTCCCGGCTGGATTGAAAAAAGTTTTGAAACAAAAAATAATTAATAAATAAAATTTAGGATTATAAAATGAAACCTATCAGTGAATTAACTAAAAATAGACCCTGGTTGGGATGGCTTTTATTTTTTGCTACAGCAGTCGTTGTTTTTTTAGTTGGATTATTTGCTTCATCAATTATAGAAAGACGCGGCGAATACGCTACACTGCAAATGGTAAAACCAATAAATGATTGGGAACCACGCAACGAAGTTTGGGGAGAAAATTATCCACGCGAGTTTGAATCATATCTAAAAACTCTAGATACAACTTTTGCAAGCAAACATGGCGGCTCAGTAAAAAGAGATTATCTTGAAGAGTATCCTGAGCTTGTTGTAATGTGGGCTGGATATGCTTTCTCTAAAGATTACAGTCAGGGTAGAGGGCACGGTTATGCGATTGAAGATATCAGAAACACTTTAAGAACCGGTGATAACGAAAACAGTCCAATGCCTGCAACTTGCTGGACTTGCAAAAGCACTGATGTTCCAAGAATAATGAACGAAATAGGTGCATCAAATTTTTACAAGAAGAAATGGAAAGATCTTGGTTCTGAGATTGTTAATCCTATCGGCTGCCAGGATTGCCACGATCCCAAAACAATGAACTTAAGAATTACCCGACCTGCTTTAATTGAAGCATTCCAAAGACAGGGAAAAGATATGAGTAGTTTTTCCAGACAGGAAATGCGATCTCTTGTTTGCGCACAATGCCATGTTGAATATTACTTTAAAGGCAAGGAAGAAAAATATTTAACATTCCCCTGGGATAACGGATTTAGTGCTGATTCTATGGAAGCATATTATGATGCTATGAATTTTGTTGATTGGACTCATGCACTTAGTCGAACACCAATGTTAAAAGCCCAGCATCCCGATTATGAATTATTTAAAACCGGTATTCATGCAATACGCGGAGTTTCTTGTTCCGATTGCCATATGCCTTACAAATCTGAGGGAGGAGTTAAATTCACAGATCATCATATTCAATCACCGTTAAACAACGTTGCCAGTACCTGCCAGGTTTGTCATCGTGAAGAAACTGATAGATTGATGCAGGATGTTTATGACAGGCAGGACCGAATTGAAGAGTTAAGACGTATTGCAGAAAAAACTTTAGCATCTGCGCATATCGAAGCAAAGACTGCCTGGGATAACGGAGCAACGGAAGACCAGATGAAACCGATTTTAAAACTTATTCGTCATTCTCAATGGAGATGGGATTGGGTTGCGGCTGCTAATGCGCTAGGATTTCATTCACCTGTTGAAGCAATGCGTGTTCTTGGTACATCAATAGATAAAGGCGGAGAAGCAAGAAGATTGCTTGCGGCATTATTTATAAAACTTGGAGTTCAATATCCAATTGATATGCCTGATATTTCTACAAAAGAATTGGCGCAAAAATATATTGGATTAGATATGCAAAAATTAAATTCAGCCAAACAAGAGTTTCTAAAAACCACAACAGTTAAGTGGGATGAAGAAGCTAAAAAGCGCCAGGGATTTTTGTATGATTACAAATTGAAAAATTAATTTGTCATCCCAAGCGAAGTCGAGGGGTCTGAATAATTAAATTGTAAGTCACCCTTCGACGAAGTTTATCCCGATGGAATGGGGCTCAGGGTGACAATTATTAAACAAAACTGAATTTATTATGAATAAAACATTTTTACTTATCGCATTCACTATTTTTATGGGTAACAATTTTGCACAAGAACTTGATGGCTGGAAATTAAATGGACAAATTCAATTAAGAACAGAGGTTGACGGAAGAGATTTTTCCAACAGCACTCATCCACTGACTTTTGCAAGTTTAAGAACACGATTGGGTGTAGATAAAACATTCGATAAAAAAGTTCAGTTGTTTGTGCAGTTTCAGGACTCAAGAGTTTTTGGTGAAGAACCAAATACATTAACACCGATTGATAACATCGATTTGCATCAGGGATATGTAAAGTTAATGAAACCATTTGATTGGGATGTTTATGTTCAGGCAGGAAGATTTGAAGTTGCTTACGGAACAGAAAGATTTTTTGGAGCTGTGGGTTGGCATTATGTGGGCAGATCTTTTGATGGCGTTAGATTCACAATCTTGCCAGAAGATTGGAAACTTGATTTGTTTGGCTTAACTGTGTATGAATCTGTTGACTATATTGGCAATGCGACGCCATTAATCTATCCTAGCCCATCAGAATTAAGTCGTCGTTATAGTGTTTATGGATTTTATAAAAACTTTCAAATCGATGAATCAAATAATTTCGATTTATTAACCTATTATGAAGCAAATCATCAGAGAACTGCTGGCGGTGCTAAAATTGCAGATATAGTTACTTTCGCTGGATCATATTTTGGTAATTATGGAAAATTCAAAACTACTATTGAGACAGCATACCAGTTCGGAAAATATATAGAAGTTAGAGACATAAGTTCGTACTTGATATCAGTAACTGTTAAGTATAATCTTGGTATATTGGATCTTGGAACTGGTGCAGATATATTATCCGGTACTGATCCAAATTCTATAGATACAAAAAATTCTTTTGAAACCACATTCGGTACAAATCATAAATTTTACGGATACATGGATTATTTCATAAACATTCCCAATAATACTTATAACCTTGGATTGAATGATATTTATGCCAGTGCAAATTTCAGTCCGGCAGGTAGTAAATTTAATTTTGATGCTGCTTTCCACTTATTTATGTCCAATCAATCAATAAATATTACTACTACAGAAAATCCAGAAGGCAATGATGAAAATATGTTTGGGCAGGAACTTGATCTGACAATCAAATATGCATTTACAGAAAATACAAGTTTAGTTTGGGGAGGCAGTTTATTCTTTCCGGGGCAATTATTCAAAACAGTTTATTCGCCGAGAGAAGATACTGGATACTGGACTTATTTAATGATTACAGCAACGTTGTAAATTATTTAGAGGTGCAGAAATGCACCTCTTGTTTTAGTCGGAGAGATCGATAGAAGGCAAGGTGAGCTTGAAAATTGTACCGGTTGGTTCGTTATCAATTATTTCTATTGTGCCGGAAGCTTCATCGATTATAGATTTTACAAGACTTAAACCTAATCCAAAGCCTTTTATACCCATTTTTTCAGCTTGCTGCGATCTGTAAAATTTTTGGAATACACTCCCTTTTTCAAAATCATCTATTCCAATCCCTTTATCTTCAACAGAAATTATTAATTTATTTTTTATTTTAGTTGCAACAACTTTTACATCTCCTGAATTTGGAGAGTATTTTATTGAATTATGAATTAGGTTTTGTAAAACCATCAAGTACTTTTCAGATTCTCCGCGCAAGTAAAGATTTTCATCAATCTCATACATAATGTTGTATTCTTTGAAATGATTAAAGATATCATTCTTAATCAGCTTGCTTAAACTAAAAATAGATTTTGATTCTGATTTTAGTTTTCCACTTTTAGCAATAACCAATAGTGTTTTAACAATACTGATCATTGTTTCAGTTTGTCCTTCAAGTCTAATCAAGGCTTCTTTGTATTCATTTTCCGGTCTGTCTTTTTTAAGAAGATATTCTATCTCTGTTCGAACTGCTGTTAAAGGATTCATTAACTGGTGAGAAACCTGATCTGAGAAATGAGTTATCTCAATAACATAATTCTCAATTCTTTCAAATAATCTGTTTAATGTATCACGTAATCGTCCGATTTCATCTAACGAATCAGCTTTTACATCAATTCTTTTGTTAAGATTTTGGACATTGAATGAATAAGCAGTATCGATTATTTCATTTATAGGTTTAAAGGTTTTTTTGGCTGCTATTATGCTTGCAGTTACAACAATAATAATGATGAACAAAAATCCCCAAAGGTTAAACCACAAAAGTTTATTTAGAACTTCGTCAAAATCATTTTCAAATACAGAAAGACGCATTGTAGCAATTTGATTTCCAGCACTATCTTTTAAAGGATAAAATCCTGCTCTAAAGCTTTCACCTTCGTACTTAAAACTTTCAAATGCAAGCTGATTTACTTCAAAATTTTTATTTATTGATAGAGGTTTGTAGATCCCAACATTTCTGCTTTGCAGCAGAATAATCCCATACTGGTTGTATATCTGTAAAAAGTAAGGATTCTCTGTTATTTCATAGAGGTCGGGTTCTTTTAATTCGCTGGAATCCATTATTGCAATAGAATTAGCTGTTACAGAAAGAGTTTTATTAATGTTATCAATCTCATGCCCGATTCTTTGATCCAGGTTTTTATGCAGAATATAGTGGACAAAAAATACAAGCAGTAAATTAAAAAGTAAAAAAACGATTAGAAAAATAATAATATTTATTGCTGTTAATTTTTTAACAGTATCGGTAAGAAACGGCGGTTTTGTTTTAGTCTGCAATCAGAATGTATCCTTCGCTGTAAATGTTTTTAATATACTTTCTTCCGGTAATTTCCTCTAATTTCTTTCTGAGGTTTTTTACAGTTGCCTCACAAATGTTAGTTTGAGGTGTAAAGTTTAAATCCCAAACAGCCTTACATAAAATTTCTTTACTTAAAATTTCTCCTTTATTTCTGATCATATATTTAAGCAAATCAAATTCTTTATCAGAAAGATGAATATCCTTTCCTGTAGTAGTAGATACTTTTCTTTTGTTTAGATCAAGTTTTAGATCATCAAACTCCAATATTTCGTTAGCAATCCTTGTTCTGCGAAGAACAGCATTTATCCTGGCAAAAACTTCTTCAAACGAAAATGGTTTTGTGATATAATCATCGGCACCAGCGTTAAGTGCCTGTACTTTGTTTGAAATATCTCCTAAAGCGGTTATGAGGATAATAGGAATCTTGCTGTCAGACTGCCGAATCTTTTTGCAAACTTCAAGTCCGGTTTGTTTCGGCATCTTCCAATCTAAAAGAATAAGATCAAATTTTATTGATTCTGAAAATTTAAGAGCTTCATCACCATCTACTGCAACTATAGCATTATGCCCTTCATCACTAAAGTTCTTTTTCAGGGAATCTGCAATTTGCCTTTCATCTTCTGCAATCAATATTTCCATTTATCCTAACCTGTTTTATTTTATCAAAGATATTCTTTTTTTATTCCATAAGTGAAGTTACAAAAATGAAAAATTTTTCATTTTGTTTACTTTTAACAATCATTATTGGTTGTTAATTTTACGCAGGAAAAGAAAATTGTCTATCATCAAGTAAGGAGTAATTATGAAAATATTTCAACTGTTATTAACTATTACTTTTATGCTGGCTTTTGTAATCAGCGATCTTTATCCACAAAGCTATGTTGGAAGTAGTAGCTGCCAAACGTGTCATAGCGTTAAACACACCGACTGGAAGACTTCAGGTCATCCATATAAAATTCAAAAACTACAGAATGGACAGGGGCCTCAATACCCAGCTGGATTAACTTCAACAAAAGTAATTGGACCCTATGTTACTTATACACTTCAGCCTGGTGTGCCAATGCCTCCTAAGGGATATACTTGGTCAACAGTAGGATTTGTTATGGGTGGTTATCATTCCAATGCAAGATTTCTTGATACTTTAGGATACTTGATATTAGGTGATACAGCACAATATAATATACCTACAAATAAATGGGTAAAATATGTTCAATCTCCTCCTGGTTCTGCTCCTTATAACTATTCTTGTTATAAATGCCACACAACTGGACCTAGCCCTACCAAAACACCGGCATTTGAACCTTACCCCGGAATAGAAGGAAGTTGGGCTGAGGCAGGTGTTGGATGTGAAGCATGCCACGGTCCAGCAAGTGATCATATTGTAAATCCAGTAAATGTTAGACCTCCAAAAGAAGGATACGCTACTTGTAACAACTGTCATGCACGTGATAGAACGGAAACAAATCAAAAAGTTGAGTGGCTGCCAAATACTTATCAATCTATAGCTACGGGGTTCATCAGACATCGTGAACAGGGAGATATGATGATAGCTTCTAAACATCATCTAGCTGGAATGACTTGTGCAACCTGTCATGACCCGCATAAGAGTGTTTATTATGAATTAGGCGGAGTAAAAGCATCAGCTTCCTGTGAAAATTGTCATTCTAATCACATCATTCCAGGTCATGGACCTGACAAAGCTACTTGTACAGATTGTCATATGCCAAACGCGGCAAGAAATGGAGACCATCTATCTCAATATGTTTCTGAACAGAGTGCACATTTCTGGAAAATACTTACTACACCTACAACAATGTTTGATAATCTGGATACAACATTTGTAGCGGGAAAAAAATATATTAAAGTAGATGCAAATGGTTTTTCAGGATTGACACTCGATTATACTTGTTTACAGTGCCATATTACTCAAGATGTAACATGGGCTGCACAGTATGCGGCAACTATGCACCAAATAGGTGTAAGTGTTGAAAATGAAAGTGAAATTCCAACCGCATTTAACCTTGCACAGAACTATCCAAATCCATTTAATCCAACAACAAAGATTGATTATTCTATTGCTGTTAGTGGAGATGTAAATATTTCTGTTTATAGTATTACAGGTGAATTAGTTGAAACATTGGTTAATGAATTTAAACCTGCAGGACGTTACAATGTTGAATTCAATGCTGCTAATGCTTCGAGTGGAGTTTATTTATATAAAATTTCTTCAGGCAATTTTAGTTTCGTAAGAAAAATGATAGTACTTAAATAGCTATGAAAATCGCCCCATAATAATTTAAAGCTATCCTCTTTAGCTTATTTATTCGCAAAGCCGTTCAGGAATGAACGGCTTTTTTAATTAATTCTTGCAAACTATTTTTAATTATGGATATTATAATTATTTCAATCACTGCACTCCTTGCATCGCTTATGACTTTCTTTACAGGCTTTGGATTGGGCACAATTCTAACTCCCGTGTTTGCAATATTTTTTCCTATTGATATTGCAATTGCTTTAACAGGAATCGTTCATCTGCTTAACAATCTTTTTAAACTTGCATTGGTTGGTAAAGACGCAAATAAAAGTGTTATTCTCAAATTTGGTATTCCTGCAATAATAGCTGCATTTATTGGTGCCGAGCTGATGATTACATTATCAAGCCTTCCGGAAATTTTATCTTACAATCTTTTAGGAAAAGAATTTTTCATTGTTCCGATAAAAGTTATCGTGGCTGTTTTAATGATTGTATTTGCTCTTATGGAAGTTATCCCATCACTTAAAAGTATGCAGTTCGATTCAAATAAACTTTATATTGGCGGAGCGTTAAGCGGATTTTTTGGCGGACTATCCGGACATCAGGGTGCATTCAGAAGTGCTTTTTTGTTAAAAGCAGGATTATCCAAAGAAGCATTTATTGCAACGGGAGTCGCAATTGCTTGTCTTGTTGATTTTACTCGGCTCTCAGTTTACTTCTCAAAGTTTTTTTCTGCTGGAATTAGCGATAACATTTCGTACATAATTATTGCAACATTATCAGCTTTTGTTGGGGCCTACTTTGGCAAAAAACTATTGAAGAAAATAACTTTAGACATTTTACAATTTATGGTTTCGGTTTTGATAATTCTCCTTGCAGTGTTATTGGGTATGGGGATAATTTAAGAGTGTACAATAAATCACTTGTTTTTATAGTTATTCCGATTATTTTAACTGTGTGAATAAATCAATTTTATATAATTGGCAATTGAAGAGTTTAGTTAAAAATATATTTACGGCAATAGTTGCTTTTACAATACTAATTGGAACAACTGGGTTTCTGAGCTTTAAGCATTCCTGCTCGATACACAATTTTTCTGCAGTCTCTTTTATTGAAACCCCAGTATGTGAAAAAGATCATCAAATAATTGAGGAAGTTGATGAATGTTGTAAACCAGAAGCTAAAGAGATTGTTGAATCAAGTTGCTGCGAATCAGAACCAATCGATCAATCGAATCCGGTTTCCTTTACTTCCCAGGAACTTAAATGTTGTATTTCATCAATAGAAAGTAACGAGATACAGGAAAATTTATTTCCACCTTTAGACAAGAAAATTATTTCTTCAGAATTTGTAACTGCTTTAATTCCATTTATTGAAAATGGAAATCAACAAACAAAGCAAATTTTTGTTTTACAAAATAACAATTTACCTCCGCCAAAATTTGGCAAACAACTTCTGCAAACAATTCATCAGCTTAAAATAGATACACCTATCTGTTAATTATTTCTTTTGGTCATTCCATTCCCGAATGATCGGGAGAGGAATCTGTAATGACAAATAGATTCTTTCACTCGAATTCGACGCGGTAAATCGCTCAGAATGACTGCATAACATAGTTTAACAAATTAGGTGTCCAATGAAATTAATATTTTATTTCCTTTTTGCTCTGATGATATCAGCAAACACGTTAGCTCAGAGCCTAACGGGAATTGTTTACGAACTTAATGATAAGAATGAAAAGGTCCCTTTAATAGGAACGAATGTTTTCTGGCAAGAAACGCAAATAGGAACAACAACAGATGTAAATGGTGTCTTTATGCTTAGAAAAGTAAACGAAGAACCAATAAATCTAATTATAAGCTATATCGGATATAAACCGGATACAGTTTCAATTCCAGCTGATCAGGAAAATATAGAAATAGTTTTATCTGTGAATAGGGAATTGCAAGAAGTTATTGTAACAGGAACATCACTTTCCAAATTTATTAATGAGCTTGATGCAAAGCAGACCGAAGTGATTACATCCAAAGAATTACTTAAAGCCGCTTGCTGTAATTTATCCGAGAGCTTTACAACCAATGCTTCTGTTGATATTCAGTTTCAGGATGCCGTAACAGGTGCGAAACAAATTCAGCTTCTTGGTTTGTCCGGGTTATATACTCAGATGCTTTTTGAAAATATTCCAACTTTAAAGGGCCTTGGAAGTACATTTGGTCTTGGTTATGTTCCAGGTCCGTGGATGACATCGATCAGTGTTTCTAAGGGCGCAGCTTCTGTTGTTAATGGATATGAATCAATAACGGGGCAGATAAATCTTGAGTATAAAAAACCTGATGATCTTGAAAGGTACTATTTTAATGCTTTTCAAAGTTCGCACTTTAAAACTGATTTAAATGCAAATGCAGCAACTCATCTTAATGAAAATTTGAGTACGATGCTTCTTGTTCATGCTGACTTAAATCAGAAAGCCATTGATGATAATATTGATTCTTTCAAAGATCAGCCGAATGTTAAGCAGTTTAATTTGGTTAACAGATGGAAGTATCAATCGTTTAAGGGATACGAATCGCAATTCGGAATTCAAATCCTTAATGAAGAAAGACGCGGCGGACAGATGCCCGATACATATCTTGGATCAATAGGTAATGATGGTAATAGATATGAGATGAATATCGATACAAAGAGATATGAAGTTTTTGCAAAAACTGGTTATGTATTTGATGACGAAGCCTATACCAGCGTTGGTTTAATTCTTAACGCGCAGTGGCATAATCAAAAATCTTTGGTGGGATTAAGACAATACAACGGTGATCAAAAAACATTTTATGCTAATCTTCTATTTCAAACTAAGAGTGACGATGACATTCATGCTGTAACTCTTGGTGGAAGTTTTGCATTTGATAAATATGTTGAAACTATTGATGGAACAAACTTCAATAGAAATGAATCCCGTCCTGGTGTTTTTGCTGAATACACCTATTCACCAACAAATGTTTTAACAATTGTACCCGGAGTAAGATTTGATTTTCATAATCTTTACGGTGCTTTTTTTACACCAAGGTTACATCTAAAATATAATATTGATGAAAACACAACACTTAGAGCTTCAGCAGGAAAAGGATACAGATCTATAAACCTGTTTGCAGAAAACCTAAATTATCTTGCAAGTTCACGTCAATTTGTAATTATCGATAAACCACAATATGAAGAAGCATGGAATTACGGATTGAATCTTACAAGATATTTCCCTATTAACGATCGTGATTTAAGAATTACTGCTGAGTATTACAGAACTGATTTCTTAAAGCAAACGGTTGTTGATATAGATTCTGATGTGAGAGAAGTAAGGTTTTATAATTTGAATGGGAAATCTTATTCAAATAATTACCAAATCGAGTTAGCTTATCAACTGACTGATCGCTTTGATGTTTCTGCTGCATACAGGTACACTGATGTAAAATCAAATTATGGTAATCAGCTTTTGATAAAACCATTAGCAAGTAAGTATAAAGGTTTATTAACTTTATCTTATGCAACAGCAGAAAGTGGTTGGTTATTTGATTCATCATTTTTAATAAATGGTGATGGAAGAATACCTGGCACAAAAGAAAATCCTGCTGCGTATCAAAGAGATGAAAGTTTTCCAGCTTACTTAACAATTAATGCACAGATTACAAAGAAAATTGAGATGCTTGATATTTATCTTGGCGTTGAGAATCTTACAAACTATAAACAAGATAATCCGATTATTGCATCAGATGATCCGTTTGGAAATTATTTTGATGCATCAATGATTTGGGGCCCGATTGATGGAACTAAATTTTATCTCGGTGTTAGGTTAAGTGTATTGTAATAAACAACCGTCACGTCATCCTGAGCGAAGTCGAAGGATGAAACTTGATCGATAAAATAAATAGGTCACACTTCGACTGCGCTCAGTGTGACATTAGATTGATTATTAATTTAAAGGAGTAACAAAATGTTAAAGCAAATCGTGTTTATTCTTGCAGTTGTTTTTTGCGTAAGTGTTATAAACTTTGCACAGGATGAAACTAAAAGCGGATTGAAAGATCCACATCATAAAGTTGAAACAGCAAATGATAGCTTAAAATCGGTTTCAAAAGAACCCTGGAATAAAGTATGTCCGGTTAAAGGAAATCTAATTGAAGCAGATTCTCCAACAGTTGAGTATAATGGAAAAGTTTATGCTTTTTGCTGTCCCGGCTGTGATACAAAGTTTGCAAAGGATCCAGTAAAGTACTTAAAGAATTTAAGTGAAGATGGAAAGAAGTTTGTAGGTAAGAAGTAGGGAATTGATTTATATAACAAAGGTCATCCTGGGCGGAGTCGAAGGATGACCCTTAATTAATAATTCGTCACACTTCAACTGCGCTTAGTGTGACATTAATAATTTTTATTTTATTATTTCTTCCCATCATAAACATATCGTAAAAACTCTTCACGAACATTGTGATTTAAAAATTTACCGTGATAACTGGACGAAACAGTTGAGCTGTTCACATCCTGCACTCCGCGTGAAGCAACACATAAATGATCAGCATCAATAATTACAGCTACGTCCTCAGTTTGGAGCATAGTTTTAAGTTCGTTAGCAATTTGTACTGTTAATCTTTCCTGCACCTGCGGTCGCTTAGAAAAATACTGAACCATTCTGTTAATCTTGGATAATCCAACAACTTTGCCACTTGAGAAATAAGCAATGTGTGCTTTGCCAATAATGGGAACAAAATGATGTTCGCATAAAGAGTAAACAGAAACATTTCGTTCTACAAGCATTTCATTAAACTTATATTTATTATCAAACAAAGTTACAGCAGGTTTGTTTTGTGGATTGAGTCCGCTGAAAGTTTCTTTAACATACATTTTTGCAACTCTGCGTGGAGTATCCTTTAAACTGTCATCTGTTAAATCAAGCCCCAGCACTTCCATAATTTCCTTAAACTTCTTTTGGATTAGTTCAATCTTCAAGTCATCATCGATTTCGAATGCATCACTTCGTATAGGAGTTTCAATTGAGCTTAGAAAATGATCATCTTCTTCTTTTTCAAACTCTGCTAATCTTACCGGACCTTCTCTCATAACTTTATTCCTTTTAGTTTTCAGTTAAAACCATTTTAGTAGTTATTTAGTTCCATTCTACAAAATAAATTTAGTAGTAATGTTTCTATAAAATTGTCTTTTATAAGACAGATACTTTGATCACTATCACGAACTCAATTAAACGATTGAAATTAACGGGTGAAATATTTATCTATGCACAGCATTGAATAGATTTAATGAATAAATATGATCAACAAAGAAAAAATAGAATTAGCATCTGAGTATTTTAATAAAGCCTATCAACTGCATATGAGCGGCAATATTAAGGATGCGATTGAAGCGTATAAAAAATCCATTGGCTTTTATCCCACACCAAAAGCTCATACGTTTTTGGGATGGGCATTTAGTCTTAACGGCAAATTTGAAGATGCAATTGAGGAATGTAAAGTTGCAATTGATCTCGATCCAGATTTTGGAAATCCTTATAACGATATTGGCTCTTATCTTATTAACCTGGGGCAATATGACGAAGCAGTGTATTGGTTAGAAAAAGCCATTGAAGCTCCTGATTATGAACCGCGCCATTTTCCTTACTATAACCTTGGAAGAATTTATGAGAAAAAAGGTGCGTGGTATTCAGCACTAAAAAGTTATGCGGATGCGCTAAAAGTTAATCCGGATTACGAACTTGCAAAGAATGCCTTTGTAAGATTAACCGCTATGATGAATTAGTTAGTCTTAAAAATCTTGTTATGAGACCTTCAAGGTTTCCATTTTGGAGTGTTCCAAAAAATTTTAGCATCATAAATTATTGCAAACTAAACCTTGAAGTTATTCCGTATAAAGTCAATAGAATTTGGGGCAGTAGTTATGCCCCAAATACACAAAAATTTAAGTTCGTTCTTTGACGTAATGAAAAAAGTTTTTAATTTTTACTATCGGAAGAGTGAGGGATTGATCCCGCATTAAATGATGTTATTTCATTTTGGGACTTCTCTTGCTCTTTCCTTTTTTTAGTTTGTCTGTTTGAAATCGGTGCAGCCAAATCCAACTTCTGATATCGTCTTAGCTTATTGCCGGGTTGTTTTGCCGGTTTGATATCCTTGAGTATTTTCTCTGAGTTGGCTCTATCTTTTTCAGGATTAAATTTCTCGTTATTCTTAAGCATCCCAAAAATGATTCGGAGTATCTTGTGCATACAAACGCCTAATGCTGCTGTTTTGTTCATACCCTTTGCAAGATGACGTGCATAAATTTCTTTTATCAAAGGGTTATGAACTATTGCTGTTTTAGCTACCATATACAGAATACATCTTACTTGTTTTCTGCCCTGTTTGCTCATATGCATTCCCCAGATTCCATCACCGCTCTGTTTGTAAGTTGGATGAATACCAAAGAATGATACCAATTTTTTAGTACTCTCAAAATTTTCAGTTGAAACTATTTCAAGCAATAGCCCTACCGCAGAATAATCGCCAATACCCGGAAAACTTTTTAGTATTTCTATTTCTGGCAACTGGCAGTTATCTGCTATAAATTTGCTCTGCTTATTTATCAGCATATCCAAACTGATTATTTGTTTTACTAAAGATGTTACCAGGTTTGCAGTTACATCATCAACAGAAGAAGCTACGGAAGATTTAGCATTATTTATTAAGCTTACAGCTTTTTGCTCTTTTAGATACGGGATAGAAGTAAGCTTAGCTATCTTTGCCTTAGACAGTTGTTTTGCAGTTGGATAATCCCGTATAACTCTTAACAGCCAATTAGGATAACCATCTTTACAGTAAACTAAAACTTCAGGGTTGGCAATGTAAACAATAGAACCAAGCTGGTTATAGAGTTGTGTTCTTTGTTTTGTAAGCATCTTTACAAATGTCCATTGCTTTCTTAGAGATGAAAATTTATCATTTTTCATAAAGATAATTTTCTTCTTCTGGTTAATAAGATATTGGGCAATATTTTCTGCAGCAGTCTTGTCAGTTATTATTCTGTTCATAGAAGCTCTGCTGTTATGATTGGTTCCGAAAGGGTTTACTCTGGCAACAAAAATATTTAATCTGTTTTGCAGATTGAATAAAGCATTGAACCAATTGTTCTCATAACCGCCGGTTGATTCTACTGCAGCATAAATAGTTAAACCCTTATGCTTATCAGCAAACTCACTCAAGATGCCGCAAAGCATCTGATGCCCTGTGAATGTATCATCAAGTTGAAAACCATCTAAAGAAGTTTGTTTGTCTTCATTGATGATAACAAAGTCTGCATAACCTTTACTGACATCGCAGCCTAAATAAAAGTTGTTCATAAAAAGACTCCCTTAAAAATGTGTAAATGATAATAAAAGAAATCAGGCAACATCATCCTTGTCAAATACTGCATCGAGTGCAAAGTTATTCCACGATTTTTACCTGACGGAAGGAAGACACTTCGAGACGGGTTCTAATGACCCAAGGTTTATTCCTTCTACTTCCGTAAGGAAACACTTTTTTTCATTATGTCAAAGAACATTCTGAATTTTTTTATACTTTAAACATACAAGGTTTTTTCGTGTGCCTTACATTATGTTTCTTATAACTTCATTTTCTAATTGTAAAACTATCATCCGATTGTTAAATTGCCTTCCAGATAAATGAAATTATTTAACAATATCTAATCCATCCGAGTATAAATGAAAGTAAGTGAACTACTAAAACCGGAATTTATTATTTCCGATTTAAAAGGTGAATCAAAGGAAGAAATAATTAATGAATTAGTTGAAATCTTTAAAAATGATCCTCGTGTTGAAGATATTGAGAAAGTACGGTCTGCTGTTCTTGAACGTGAAAAAGTTATGTCAACCGGAGTTGGAAAAGGTTTCGCAATCCCACATGGAAAGACAAATGCAGTTAAAGAAATTATTGGCGCATTTGGTAAAATAAAAGATGGAATTGATTATGAATCCCTTGATGGAAATCCAGTTAATCTTGTTTTTCTTCTTGTAGGAAAAGATAATTTGATAAGTACGCATATAAAATTGTTGAGCAGGATATCACGCTTAATGAACAAAGATGATTTTAGACATCGTCTTACTGAAGCAAACAGTGCAGATGAAATTGTAAAACTTTTTAGCGAAGAAGAAGAACACTTTTTAGAACTTTAATATTCAATGTCATCTTGAGCGAAGTCTGCCAAAGGCATCCCTTTGGGAGAAAGATGACCTTACCTTTTTAATTTATTTAACCTCACACTTCGTCCCTCGACTCCGCACGGGATGACAGGTATGTGAGACAAATGATTCAGACAAAGAAATGATCAAAGCAATAACCGGAACAAAAGATATTCTTCCTTCAGATGTTTCAAGATGGCAATATCTTGAAAATCTTTTGCGGGAAACATTTAAAACTTTTAACTACAAAGAAATCCGCACACCGATATTTGAAGAGACAGCATTATTTGCTCGCGGTATTGGTGAAGAAACTGATATCGTAAGCAAAGAGATGTACACTTTTAAAGATAGAAGTGAAACCAGCATAACCTTACGACCGGAAAATACTGCCGGAGTTGTTCGATCATTTATCGAACAATCTCTTGGTGCGCAGCAGTCTTTAAATAAGTTGTACTACATCGGACCCATGTTCAGGCAGGAAAGACCGCAAGCTGGAAGACTGAGACAATTTCATCAGTTTGGTGCAGAGGCTTTAGGCAGTACTTCTCCATTACTTGATGCTGAAATGATTCAGATTGCATATCATATCTTAAAAAATCTTGGATTAAAAAACTTAGTTGTTAAGATAAACTCGCTTGGAATTCCAGAAGTAAGAGAAAATTATAAAAATGTTCTTCGTGATTATTTGAAAGATAAAAAAGATAAATTATCAGAAGAAAGTAGAAAACGATTTGATACAAATATTTTAAGAATATTTGATAGTAAGATCGAAGTTGATCAGCAGATAATGAAAGATGCACCTTTGCTGATTGATTATCTTGACGAACAAAGTAAAAATGATTTTGATGTTGTAAAGAATTATTTAACCAAAACCGGAATACCATTTGAAGTTGATCCCGCACTTGTTCGTGGATTGGATTACTACACAAAAACTACTTTTGAAATTGTAAGCGGAAGTGTTGGTTCTCAAAGCGCATTGTGCGGCGGCGGAAGATATGATCTCTTAGTTGAAGAACTAGGTGGAAAATTTACACCAGGTGTTGGCTTTGCCGCAGGAATGGAAAGAATATTACTAGCTTGTGAGAATGAAAAATCAATAAACCTGCCAAATGATTCTATCGATGTATACTTAATTAGAATTAATGATGGTCTTGAGATTAAAAGTGAATTCAAATTAGAAATTACAAACCTCGCATCAAAATTGCGCAGAGAATATTTGAGTTGCGATTATGATTATCATGATCGAAGTGTAAAAGCTCAAATGCGCGAAGCAAATAAACACGGCGCAAAGTATGTTGTATTTGTTGGAGGCGATGAATACAAGCGCGGCGAACTGAATGTAAAAAATCTTTCTAACGGCGAACAGCAGTTAATTAAGATTGAAGATTTTGAAAAACTTAAATCAATACTAAAAAGCTAATGGCTTTAAAGAAACCAAAAGATGTTCCTGAAATTCCAAAGTCGCGGGAAAAATCTATAGATAAGCTTAAAAAATCTATACCTGCTAAAAAGAAAACTGAAATTGAATTTAATTGCAGAATCTATTTCCATAAAGATGGAATAAACGGAAAACAGAAATACAGATTTGAAGTTGAAACGATAAAAATATTTTCCTTCCTTAACTATAAAATTACAGCACAGGCACGAAAGGAAAAAAATGTAATCGATATAAGTTTACTTGGCTTGACTGCTTTGAACGATTATATGGCAAAAGTACAGCCCGCAAATGTTGAAATTGATTTTGAGGATTTGTTTGGTGAGTTTACTGTAAATATTATTAAACAGGATGGAAGCATTAACAGCGCACTTGTAAACTTTAACATCTTCAAAAAAGAAATTGAATTGATAAAAGAATTCTTACCAGAGAAAAAGAACAACAGTAAATTCTGCACTTTCGAAATTGATAAAAATAAATTCACATACTCAAAAGAATACAGCAAGTGAGTCTAATTATTGGAAGGAAACCCGTTTTAGAAGCACTTAATTCTGATGAAGAAGTTTCGCAGGTATTTATTTTGTTTGGGCAGGAAGGCGGAATAATCGAAGCGATTCGCGTTGCAGCAAAGAAAAAAGGAATCAAAGTAAATCAAGTTCCATTTGAAAAATTTAGACAGATAACACAAAGCAAAATTGCGCAAGGTGTTGCAGCTTCAAAATCCGAACAGAAATATTATACACTCCAAGAAATAATTGAATTTTCAAAATTAAAATATTCAAAAGCCCTCTCCTTTGGAGAGGGTTTGGGTGAGGCTTTTCCTCTTCTTTTAATTTTAGATTCAATACAGGATACACACAATGTTGGTGCAATTTTACGAAGCGCAGATTGCAGCGGAGTTGATGGGATTATAATTACAAAAAATAATTCAGCACCAATAAATGAAACCGTAGTTAAGACATCTGCTGGCGCAAGTGAGCATGTTAAGATTACACTGATAAATAATCTTGCACAAACAATCGATGAACTAAAACAAAAAGGTTTCTGGATTGTTGGTTCATATCTTGAAGGCGCAAAAGATTATACAAAAGTTGATTACAAAGTTCCCATTGCTGTAATAGTTGGCAACGAAGAAAAGGGAATCAGAAAACTTACCGCAGATAAGTGCGATCATCTTGTCCGCATTCCGATGAGGGGAAAAATCCAATCGCTAAATGTTTCAGTTGCAACAGGTGTGCTGCTTTTTGAAATCCTAAGACAAAGAAGTAATTAGCTTTCCTTTCTTAAAATCATTTCCTAAGTTTGAAAAGACTTTAGGGAGGATTTATGTTAAGTTTTACGAAATCCCACATTACGGGAAAAAAGTTAGCTTTCATTCTTTTAGTTTTAAGTTCGATCACTTCACTTTATCCGCAGCAATTTAGCAGATTAAATGGATTAGAAGATCTGCAAGGCAACACCATTTTGCTATACTCTTTTGGCAATGATATTAATGGAAGATACGTTCCAGTGTACAAGTATTTTGTTAATACTGGTATTGAAACTAAAATAATCGATGCATATTCTGAACAAATTGATACATTTACTGTAAATGCAAAATCAGTAATAGATTATGAATTTTTTCCAAATGATATTAATAACTTTGTTAATGTCGGATTAACTATTAATATGGACGCATTAGGTTATGCGGCGAGAAACGATACAATAACTTTTACAGATTGGGCTTTCTTTCTTGTAGATATATCCAAGCAGCATCCTCACCAAGTTTATATTTCAGATTTTTATAAGATTTATAGAAGTTTTGATGGAGGGTACACTTACCCAACAGACTCTACAATTGACTTCGAATTTTTATCTGTTGCAGATTTTGATGATAGAGTATTTTTTGGAACTGATAACAATCGCCTAATCAAATCAGAGGATCAGGGAATCACTTATTCAATTGTTGATACTTCTGATATACAAACAACTCTGCCGGGGCTGGCATTTTATTATGATGTTAATCAGTTTCATATTTATCGATTAAACAGATCTTATAATAAATTCACTTTAAATGTGTCAAACAATAAGGGAAGCGCTTTTAGCTGGACGAAAACTTATGAAAGTGATACTCAATTTTTTATCACAATAGATTCAACGCAATCGGGAGTAATTTATTTAGCCGATGGAAGAAGAATTTATAAATCAACAAATAATGGATATACTTTTTCTGAATATAAAAGCTTACTAAGCAAACTTGTTGGTATTTATAAAAAACCAAACTCAGAAATCATTTATGCTGCTTCAAAGAATATGATTTTTAAGGTCACT
>JBBQSH010000004.1:0-54783 GCA_038214015.1 Ignavibacteriales bacterium
TTTTAAATATGATAAAGTATCAATTAAAAACTGATAAGTTTTTTGTGTAGAAAAATCTCTAACAAGAAGTTCGTAAATAACTAATTTTTCTTTAGGCGGTTTTTGAAAATCTGCTACCTGCCATTGATATTCGTTCTGTGCAGATTGAAGCACACTTACCGCTTGAGAAGTTTTACCTGCAGGATAAGGCTTTAAATTTGGGTATGTAGTTGGAGAAATATATTGATCATTCCACGGATCAAGTATTTTTTCAGAGTAGGGATCCCCCGTTCTTATCTTACCATCAACAAGATATTGAAATGCATATTCAGTACCCGGACTTAATGTAAGATCAATCCACCACACAACACTATCCGAATTAACAAAATGCCGATTTAAAAAATAATCTGTCTGAACTTTCCAATCATTAAAATCACCAATCAGATAACCATAATCCTTATATGGTGCGTACAAAGCTAATGTTGCTGTTGTTGTGCCTGTATAATTAATACCGTGTCTCAATCCATTTGGCAAAGGTGCATTTGTATACGCTGGATTTGAAAACATCATAAACGAAGTTGAATCCACATTGCCTGTTGTATCTATACCAACAACTTTTACGGTATGAGCACCAACAGAAAAGTTAGCGTGAACAAAATTATATGTTAAATTATTTGTGTTTGTTTGCGCAACCTGAGTTCCATCAACAGAAATAGTTATCGAAGAAACCTTTGTACCAAGCTCTATGGCGTTGATTGTAATTGGCACAGTTTCTCCAAATTTTATAAATGCAGGTGAACGCTGAGGATCACCATAAGAAACTGAAACTTCAGGATTCTGTACAACAATAGTTAATCCCGGTTCATACAGATCAATAATAATATCAGGACTGGTTTGCTTGGTTGCATCTGCACTTCTAAAAACCATTGAGAGTTTAAGAATTTTTTCTGATGGACTTGTAACAGAATAAAATGTTCTTGGATACCCAATAACAAGTTTGTAAAAGTTAGCATTGATTCTTGTTAAAGCCGGCTGATTTGTATTGTTGCCCCAGCTTCCAACAACGTGCTGCCACTGACCAAGATTTGTTGTAACGCCTGTGTGTGCATAAACTGTTCCTGTATAATTTAAAAGAGCAGTTGCACCGGGTTGAGTTGCATCAAAGAAAACCACAATGCTGTCATATTGAGTTGGAGTTGTGGGTTCAATAGTAATCGGTTGTGCAAATGATATTGAATAAACCGTTATTATAAATAAAAATACTTTTAGCAAATTTTTCATAAAGCTACTCTTTAATTCCTGTTAGTTGAACAACAATTTCCCGGCTTCGCGCTCTATTATCAAAGTCAACAAAAATTATCTGCTGCCAGGTTCCCAAAATTAACGATTTATCTTTAAAGGGCACTGTAAAAGAAGCACCCTGCAAAGCAGCACGAACGTGAGAATGTCCATTTCCATCGTGCCAGGTGTTATCGTGATGATAATTTTGATCTTTTGGGATGATTTTTTCAAAGAAATTGGGATAATCTTTTAACAATCCGGGTTCATATTCAATTGTTGTGATACCTGCGGTTGAGCCGGGAACAAATAAAAGAGCGCTTCCTTCGGTAAAATTATTTTCTCTAATTACATCATTAACATTGGTTGTGATATTAATTATATCGCATTCCCCTCTGCTCATTAAAGAAATTGTATGTGTTTCTATAGTAAAATTCATAAGATCATCCAATACCGTACTTTATTACACTGGAAAAAATAATTGGCCTCTTTGCGATAATCAAGGGAATAAAGTTGTTAAACGCTTTTGTAGGGAATGGACTTCTGTCCATTCCGTGTGCTTTTCTTCTAATTTCGGATCGATCGGGAGATCGATACCTAACAAGATTGAAAGTCATTTCGAAGAAGGGTTCCTTCCCGACTGAGAAATCTTTAATAATATTACAAAAAGATTTCTCACCCGATTTCAATCGGGATTCGAAATGACTTTAGAGACAGAATATCATCCAAACCCAAGTAATTTTGGTTTGGTTATTCAGACTATAACGGCTAATTTTTCTGCATAATTTTTTAATAATAAGAATAAAATTGGAAGGCTTATGAACTCAAAATATTATATGGATTTAGAGCACAAATACGGTGCTCATAATTATCACCCGCTTGAAGTTGTAATCGCAAAAGGCAAAGGTGTTTGGGTTTGGGATGTTGAAGGTAAAAAGTATCTCGATTTTCTATCAGCCTATTCTGCTGTTAATCAAGGACATTGCCATCCTAAAATCACTGCAGCTATGGTTGAGCAAGCACAAATACTGACACTTACCTCTCGTGCCTTTTATAATAATGTTCTTGGTGAATATGAAAAATTTATTACAGAACTTCTTGGATACGATAAAGTTTTACCGATGAACACGGGCGTTGAAGGCGGAGAAACAGCAGTAAAGCTTGCACGCAAATGGGCTTATGAAGTTAAAGGAATAAAAAAGTATGAAGCAAAAATTATTGTTGCCAATGAAAACTTTCACGGCAGAACAATGATGGCTGTTTCTGCTTCTACAGATCCGGATTGTTATGATGGATTTGGTCCATTTGTACCGGGCTTTGAAAAAATTCCTTACAATAATATTGCTGCACTAGAAAAAGCATTAGAAGATCCAGACGTTGCTGCCTTTATGGTGGAGCCAATACAAGGTGAAGCAGGTGTTTTTGTTCCTGATGATGGTTACTTAAAAAAATCTCACGAACTTTGTAAAGCTAAAAATGTTCTTCTCATCTGCGATGAAGTTCAAACAGGATTAGCAAGAACAGGTAAAATGTTGGCTTCAGATTATGAAGAAGTTAAACCAGATATTTTAATTCTTGGTAAAGCTCTATCTGGTGGAACTATGCCGGTTTCTGCAGCCCTAGCTAATGATGATATTATGCTAACAATAAAACCCGGTCAACACGGTTCTACATTTGGCGGAAATCCACTTGCTGCGCGAGTCGCAATTGCTTCTTTAAAAGTTTTGATTGAAGAAAAGCTTGCAGAAAATGCTTTTGCAATGGGTGCATATTTCAGATCAGAAGTTCAGAAAATGGTTAATGAGTTTGAGCATCTTACTTTAGTGCGTGGTAAAGGATTGTTGAATGCGATTGTAATCAAACCAGCAAAGAGCGGCAAAACTGCGTGGGATGTTTGTGTTGCATTAAAAGAAAACGGAATGCTTGCAAAACCAACTCACGGTGATATAATTAGATTCGCTCCACCATTGGTAATAACAAAAGACGAAATTGATTTGGCGGTAAGTATTATCAGAAAAGTTTTGAAGGATTATAATTGAAGTTTTTCATCACTTCATCCCGCACAATTGGGATGAAGTGATCTACTATACTGATTCAATTAGCATATTGCTTTCCCGATCGAATTGGGCAGGCTCTTGCTTGTTCCTCGCAATGACTTTCTTAATTTGTCATTCCCACGAAAGTGGGAATCTAATTTTTTATAGGATCTTGGATCCCCGTTTTCACGGGAATGACACACAAGGCCCCATTTCTGTTTAAATTTTATTTTTAAGCACTTCGCGTGTTTCTCTGATTGACTTAGCAAGTTTGGTTAGTCTTTCCTCAACATTTTCAAGATCATTATTCTTTGCTGAAAGCTCTATGCCAAGTGATTCATCACCAACTAATTTTGCACCAACGGAGTAACTAGAACCCTTAAGTGTATGTGCAGTATCAACTATTTTATTCACTTCTCCGGAAGTATGGAGTTCACGAAGTAATTGCAGTTTATGTTCGGTATCAACTAAATAATCGCTAAGCAAATCTTTTTCAAAAACTTCATCACCAAGACTAATTTGTTTTAATCTTTCAAAATCAAATAATCTTAAATCGTTCACTTCGTCCTTCAATATTTTATTATCAGTATAATCAATTTTTAAAAAGTGATCTATCAATCTTATAATATCGCGGGCAACCATTGGCTTGGGTACATATTCATCCATACCCGCCTTGATACATCTTTCACGATCACCAATAAGTGCGTGCGCGGTAATTGCAATAATTGGAATTTTATTTTTTTGTTCCGGTAATGCTCTTATCATCTTGGTTGCAGCAAATCCATCAACATCAGGCATCTGTACATCCATCAGAATTAAATTGTAGTGATTCTGCATATGCGCACGAACTGCCTGTTCACCATTCATAACAGCATCCACTTCATATCCAGCAGAGTTAAGAGTTCTAATTGCAACTTTTTGATTTATAAGATTATCTTCTGCAAGAAGAATTTTAAATGCTTTTCTTTTGGGAATATGGAGCTTTATATCTGAATCTGTAAACTGAGTCTCTTCAATTTCAGCTGCTGCATTTTTTTCCTCTTCAGATATTATCTGAGAGTTATCTTCTTCTTTTTTTTGTACTACAATCTGAAAATCAAACCTGCTTCCCTCTCCATGTATGCTGGTTACAGATATATCGCCTTCCATAAGATTTGTGAACTCTTTACAGATAACCAAACCTAATCCGGTTCCGCCCAAACTGCTTCCTTCTTTTCCTGTAATTTGTGAGAAAGGCTTAAATAATTCCTTAATTTTATCTGCAGGAATTCCTATACCCGAATCCAAAATAGAAGTACTTATTCTTATTTTACCATTTTCCAATTCGGTGGTTTTAACATTAATTTTTATTTCACCTTCTTTAGTAAACTTTACGCCATTACTTAAAAGATTAAGGAATATCTGTCTAATTCGTGTTGGATCACCGATAAAGTTAAGATTTTTATCCTCTGGTAATTCGTATGAAATGTTTAATGATTTTTCTTTTGCTTTAGGACTGACAATCGAAATAGCTTGTGTTACAACTTTTTTAAGATTGAAGTTAAGATTTTCAAGTTCAATTTTTCCTGCTTCAATTTTTGATAAATCAAGTACAGCATTAATTGTATCAAGTAATGATTCAGCGGATATTTTTGCGTTACGCACAAATTGTTTTAATTCCTCAGGATTTTGATAGGATTCATTTTCAATCAATGCTAAAAATCCAACGATGCCATTCATAGGTGTGCGGATTTCGTGACTCATATTAGCAAGAAACCTGCTCTTTGCCGTGCTTAACTTCATTGCTTCTTTGG
The DNA here is from genome assembly GCA_038214015.1 of Ignavibacteriales bacterium. GTDB lineage: Bacteria > Bacteroidota > Ignavibacteria > Ignavibacteriales > Ignavibacteriaceae > IGN3. The sequence goes on from JBBQSH010000004.1 coordinate 5,087, forward strand.
CAAGTGCATCAGATTTTTCTTTTTCTGTTTTAAGTTCCAGTTCCGCTTGTTCCCGTAAGTGTTGTGCAAGAATTTCTGCAGATACATCACGAATTGTTCCTTCAAGACAATATTTATCAGGTACATCAACCGTAACAGAACGAATATTCATTTTAACGATAATGTCATTTTTATTTTTATCAACAAGAGTTGTAACATAATTTTCAACCGCACCATTCTTTTTTACTTCAGCTAATAATTTATCTCTATCAGTTTTGTTTTTATAATAATCTGTAACTCTGGTAACGATAAGATCATCTAAGTTTTCATAACCAAACATTTTTACCAACGATTGGTTCGCCGTAATAAAATCTCCATCCAATGTTGATTGAAATATTCCATCTGAAGAGTTATTAAATATCGATCTGAATTTTTTTTCTGATTGTTCAACACGCAGAGCATTTTCTGCCACCAGCAAACGCATTCTAAAATTTATTGCACTGCCAACCACAGAAAGTAAACTTAGAAATAAAACGAAAATCAAAGATTCAAACATATTTGGCAGAAAATATATTTTCTGATCATTAAACAGAATGGCAACTGCGAATACAACGTTATAATAGATTGCAACAAGAATCTGGTTTTTTATTTCCCAATTAAGAAACATCGCTGAGGTAAAAATCATCAGTCCTACTATCTGAGAGTTAACAATAAGCGAGTTTGGCATTAACAGTATCATTAATGCAGATGAACCGATGATGCTCAGAAGTAGAATGTGCACCAATGGAATGGAATAACGTGTTGCATTTTTAGAATTAAGAAAAAGTAAGATTATAAATGCAATAAGAGTTGAAATAAGTCTGACAAAGTAAATCTCAAATGCAAATTCAGCGTGATGACGAACTTCAAAAATCATGGCAAAAATTCCTGAAATGGCAACCATGAGTGCTATAACTTTTAAAGGCGTAATTAAATATTTACCTGATTCTTCTTTGATACGATCATACCTCACTTTCAGAAAAGACTGCGTTGAATTATATATAAAACCTATAAGAGATTTGTCATTATTCATCTTTTACTCGTAAAGTTGTTTATAAATTTACATAATTTTTATGATAAATTGATTTATCATTTCTATCTTAACGATAACCATTATTCAAAATACTTTTATGATAGATTTTTTGTATTCAATCGATCTGGTAGTTTTTTACTTTTTCAATCACACTCTTTCAGTTGGATTCTTAGACAAATTTTTCTCCATTATTACGAACGTAAATAACTGGTACATAACTTATATTGTTTTACTAGGAATTAGTTTTACAAAAGGCGGTATTAAAGGTAAACTGGCTGTAATTGGTGTTATCTTATTAATAATTGTTACTGATCAGACAGGTTATAGATTGTTAAAAGAATTTTTTGCAAGACCGCGCCCGTGCAATTTTCTAACAGATGTTTTAACTCCACTTGGATGCACAGGTTCGTATTCGTTTCCCTCAAATCATGCTTTAAACAATTTTGCGGCGGCAATATTTTTTTACAGATTATTTCCAAAATTAAAATGGCTTCTTTTTATCACAGCCTCACTAATTTCAATTTCAAGAGTTTATTTAGGCTTACATTATCCATCGGATATTTTTGGAGGTGCAGTAATTGGATTAACTTTTGGATATGTATTTGCCTCCGGAGTTTTGTATTTAGAAAAGTATTTAGTTGATAGAAAAATAAAACAGACTAAACCTTAATTATTTTGAAAGATTTTTTTAATGAAAAAATTATTTCTCGTCTTTTACTCACTTATTTTTAGCAATACGATATGGGCTAACAGTTGTATTGTTGCTGACCAAAATCTTAATAAAGCTGATACACTTATAATAAATACACTCAATTATTCAAGTACCACCTCAGATAGCACAGCGATTATCAATATCGATTATCCGCAAATTGCTGAGTTAGACGATAATTCAATTAAAACAAAAGTTAATTTATTTTTAGAAGAAGAATTCAAGCAATCAATTACCTGGTTTGAGGAAGTTAAATCAGACAGCGCATTCTTTGAAGATTTTCCTTATGAAGTGCAATACTCTTTTGAAACAGGATTTCAGACTGAGTTTAATTCCAAGGATTTTATAAGCATTGTATTAAGTCATTACCAGTTTACAGGCGGTGCTCACGGAAATTATTTTGCGCTCGGATATAACATCGATATGAAAGATGGAAAAATTCTATCATTAAAAGATATTATTAAAGAAGACTCGTTCGATCTTTTAGCATATGAATGCGAGCAAGCAATTCTAGAAAAGTTTGAAGCTAATTCAATAATCGAAGCAGGATTATTTGAAGATGAAATTGAAATTCCCGAAGATCAGGATTTTTATATTGTACCTGGAATGCTAGTTCTTCAGTTTGATCCTTATGAAATTGGACCCTGGTCTATGGGTGAAATAACCACAGAAATTTCATTTGACAAGATAAAAGATATCTTAAAAGGAAATATTCCTTTTGCAACAAATTAAAATTATGGATAATAAAATTTTTATTCGATCAGCAACTGAGAATGATGTTCCAGTAATATTTGCTCTAATTAAAGAATTAGCAGAGTTTGAAAAACTTGCAGATCAAATAAAAACCTCGGAAGATGAACTGCGAAATACATTGTTTGGTAAAGATAGGTTTGTAGAAATTCTTCTTGCCGAGTATGAACACAAAATAGTTGGGCAAGCATTATTCTTTAAAAACTTTTCAACTTTTCTTGGCAAACCCGGAATCTATCTTGAAGACCTTTATGTAAAACCCGATATGCGTGGAAAAGGAATTGGGAAAGCGCTACTCGACAAAATCATTTCAATAGCTAAAGAGCGAAATTATGGAAGAGTCGAATGGTCAGTTTTAGATTGGAATGAACCCGCTATAGATTTCTACAAAAAAATTGGCGCAAAACCTTTGAATGATTGGACTATTTTCAGACTAACTGCTGATAAATTTTGAGTAATATTCTTTGCCAATTCAATCTATTTTGTGTGTCAACTTTCGCTTAAGCTTTTAGCTAAAATTCATTATTTTTACGCTTCAAAATATTCACAAGAACTTAAAATTTTTCATCTTAAAAGAGGATTTAAATGTCTGACAAAAACAGAAGAGTAGTTGTAACAGGATTGGGAGCTTTAACTCCAATTGGATTAACTGTAGATGAGTTCTGGAATGGTATGATGGATTGCAAAAGCGGTGCTGCAATGATAAAGCAATTTGATACATCAAAAATTGAAACAAAATTTGCCTGCGAGTTAAAAGGCTTTGATCCTTTAAATTTTCTGGATAAAAAAACTGCGCGAAGATTAGATCCATTTGCACAGTATGCTTTGGTTTCCGCACGTCAGGCAGTGGAAGATGGAAACTTACAACCTGAACAACTTTCTGAAGAAGAGAAAAACCGAATCGGTGTAATCTTTGGAAGCGGCATTGGTGGAATTCAAACTTTTTATGATCAGGCGGTAACAAATCGTGAACAAGGTCCTGGCAGAATTTCTCCATTCTTTATTCCAATGCTTATTCCTGATATTGCTGCTGGGCATATTTCTATGCAATATGGTTTCCGCGGACCAAATTACTGTACAGTTTCTGCTTGCGCTACAGGAAATAATAATATGATAGATGGTTTTCTGCTTATAAAATTTGGAATGGCGAATGTGATGATTACAGGTGGAAGTGAAGCTTCAATCTCTGAACTTGGTATGGGTGGATTTAATGCAAGCAGAGCCTTATCTACCAGAAATGATTCACCAGAAACAGCAAGTCGTCCTTTTGATGCAACACGTGATGGATTTGTGATGGGCGAAGGCGGTGGCGCATTGATTCTTGAAGAACTGGAACATGCATTAAAACGTAATGCAAAAATTTATTGTGAAATTGTCGGTGCAGGATTATCTGCTGACGCACATCACATCACAGCTCCGCATCCTGAAGGCACGGGTGCTATTTTATCGATGAAAATGGCTATTGAACAGGCTGGAATCAAACCCGAAGAGATTGATTACGTTAATATGCACGGAACCGCTACTCCACTTGGTGACATTGGTGAAACTAAAGCGATAAAAAAAGTGTTTGGAGATTATGCATATAAATTGAATGTATCATCAACCAAAAGTATGACAGGACATTTATTAGGTGCAGCCGGTGCTGTTGAAGCAATAGCATCAATTCTTGCTGTTGTAAATGATAGAATACCACCAACTATTAACTTTGCAAATCCTGATCCCGAATGCGATTTAAATTATACTTTTAATAAGCCTCAGGATAGAAAAGTTAACTATGCAATTAGCAACGCTTTTGGATTTGGTGGACACAATACAACAGTAATTTTTAAAAAATACGAGTAACAATTATTGGGATTATCAGTGAAGCGCATCATTTATTTTTTGTTTGTTTTATCATTTATCCTTTCCTCATCCATCTTTCCTTCTGATGGTGCAAAAAAGAGAGGCACATTAGTTGTTAAATTCAATGGAATAAGTTCCAATGATGGAAAGGTTATAATTGCATTATGTAATTCTGATGCAAACTATGAAGACCATAAATCACCATTTATAGGAAAATCAATCTCAATAAATAAGAATACTGCCATAGTGGAATTTGAAGATTTACCATCTGGCGAATATGCAATAAAGGCTTTTCATGATGAAGATTCTAATGATGATTTGAGTACAAACATTCTTGGAATTCCGGTTGAGGATTATGGTTTTTCAAATAATGCCCGCAGTATGTTTGGTCCGCCTTCTTGGCAGGATGCAAAATTTGTATTAAATGATGATGGCAAAGTGGTTGAAATTGAAATTAAGTAGATATTAATAATCATCCCATTTTTTTTATACAACCGCTAAATGACTTTATTCTGTTTTGTGCAACTAATACTTTTCCATCGAAATAGTTAAGATTAGCGGCGGTAAAAAAGAACCCTCAGTACTTTAAGATAGATTAGTTTTCCTCAAACTAAGACCAATGCCGCCGCTGAATTTTAAAATCTTTATTTATTCTTTTTACCTTTCTCTTCAAAAATTGAATCCGGCACGCCTTTGTTAACAACATAATTTGAGTAATTTACAATCACTTGTCCCTTTGTCGTAGAACCCATGTTCTTATTCTTATTATCAGGTTCTTCATTATTAGTCTCACCTGTTATCGTTGCAGGGAGATTCATCTTATCCATATTAAAAGAAAAAATAATTTTTGATGGAAGTGGATATTTTATCTTATCATCAAAAGTAAAATCTATGGTAAAAGTACCGTTTGTTTTAGTAGTAGATTCAACTTTTCTTATAACCTGTTTTTTTTGATCTATCCAATAAGTTGATAGTATTACTTCACCCTGATCACCAAGTGGAATTACTTTAACAATTGAAGTTTTATGTCCATTCAAATCAACATCCTGCTCATAAATTGCTGTATAATCTTTTTTAATTAAAGATGAAGGTGAGAACTCCATTCCATTTTTAGGAAGCATAGCAAAACCTTCAGCTTTAAGATGGACTTTATCTGGCTGTTTAAAATAAATTTTAGCTTTTGTTTCTGGAACTTTTATAAACTCCACGTCAACTTTAATGTTTACATCAACCTGGTAATCATTAACTTTATTAAAATTTGCAATTACACTATTAATAATCTCATCTGGATTTTTTGATTGCGAAAATCCAATTTGAATTGAAATAAAGAAAAGGCCGATCAATAATTTCATCATATCCTCAGGTTATGTTAGTATATCTTTACGTTTGAATAAATATAAAGCTAATAAAAAGAAGAAGGCAATGTGTCCTGCTAATATTGACGTAGCTTTTGTCAACTCTGCAAAATCTACAGGATCATCAAAAAATAATCTCCAGGAAAGAATATAATTTGTAAATAAATATGGTTTTATCGTTTGGAAAAAATCAATGTTGATTGCCGATAGAATAATAAATACAATGATTACAGCCATCGTGCTTACAATTGGTCCAATCGAATTTTCAACTAAAGATGAGAATAGAAAAGCAAGACTTGCAACTACAGACATTCCCAACGATGCAAAGCCATATGCCAGAAGAAACCGCCAAAGGATATCACTCTTTTCAAAAATGATAACTGTTTGATTACTGATTACTAAAAGTTCACCTGATCCAAAAATTATCAATCCAACAACCAGACTCATAACTGCAAGCCAAAGAATTAAAAGATTAGTGTAAATAATTCCAGCCAAAAACTTTGATGTAATTATCTGAGTTCGGGAAATTGGTCGGGTTATTAACATCCTATAAGTTCCGGCAGTTGCTTCACCTGCAAGTAAATCACCAGCAACAAGTGCAATTAAAAATGGAATATGCACTGCAAGGCTTGTCAAGATGAAATAAGAGACTAAATAGCCATTCAATAAATTACCAACAAAGAAAAAAGATTCTTGAATATTTCGAGTCATAAAATTTAGAGTGTGACTTCCCTCAAAAACCATTGCCGTATGAATGATGGGAACTAAAACTCCAATTGCTATAAATCCGATATAAGTTCGCCACTTCTTAAAAACTTTATATAATTCAATTTGGATAAGCGTCAACATCAGACAACCTCATCAGTAATTTTTAAGAAATAATCCTCAAGCGACCTTGTTGGAATAACAGCACTAACAGCAATCCCGTTTTCAACAAAATATCTATTAAGATCAGCAATCTCATCATTCTCAAGTGAAAACATAAATATTGTTTTAGCTTGCGATTCAAGTTTATTTATCCAATCAGATTGAGCTAAAAGATTGTTAGTTTTATCTTCATCATTTACTTCAAAAGAAACTTTTAGCTTTTTGGCATTAAGCAGATCCTTAACATAACCTTCAACTTTTGTAGTACCTTTGTTAATAATTATCATTCTATTTGCAACAAGTTCAACTTCATAAAGTATATGCGATGAAAGAAAAATTGTTTTCTTTTCAACTTTGCTAAGATGTAAAATAAGATCACGAATTTCTTTCATTCCTTGTGGATCCAAACCTGTAGTTGGCTCATCAAGAATTATCAAATCGGGATTGTGAAGAAGCGCTTGTCCTAATCCTAATCGCTGCTTCATTCCGTGCGAAAAAGTCTTAACTTTACTTTTGTAACGTTTGCTTAAACCAACAAGTTCTAGCACTTCCATAATTCTGTTTTTACTTATTTCCTTGCCCGAAATTTTTCCGAGAATTTCAAGATTCTTATATGCTGATAAATAGCCGTAGAAATCGGGCTTTTCTACAATCGCCCCGATTCTTTTAAGAATTTCAATACGATTTTTTTGAAGAGTTTTACCAAATAATTTTATACTTCCTTCGGTTGGTTTTATCAGCGATAAAAGCATTCTTATTGTTGTGCTTTTACCCGCACCGTTCGGACCTAAAAACCCAAACACATCGCCTTCAAAAACGTTAAGATTAAGACTGTTTACTGCACGCAAATCTTTGAAGTCTTTGGTTAATGAGTTAATCTCGATTATCTTGTCGCCGTTCAATATAAATCTTTCAAAAAATTGATTAAAATCATGATAAAGATAGCAACTAATCAAGAATTAAAAGATACTTTTATTTTGAGCGGCAATTTTTTTTGATGAAGATGTTGTGATTTTCGAATGATGCTAAAATTAATTTATTGTCAAGAGTAAGTTGTTTAAAATATAATTTGTTTTTTTAAGAAATTATTTTCATTTTCTATTTGAAAATTAAGTGATAAAATAAAAAATAAATTTACTTTACTTTTAGTTTTTATTAATAATTTTTTTTAATAGTTTCTGATGTGAATTACTGATGAGTGATGTTATAAAAATATTAAATTTTTTATTTTACAAAGTGTCGCTCAAAAATCCCGGATCACTTCTAACCTTAATTAACATAAATAGTTTTTTTACTAACTAGTCTATCCTCTGGAGAGTTGGATGCAGATTAAAAGATTTTTTACCGCACAGGGAAAGGATCCTCTATCATCTTTTGAATTTTCTAAAAGAACTTCTGAGATCAAAAATCCTGATGGTTCAAGTGTTTTTAGAATGGAAAATGTTTCGGTGCCAAAACAGTGGTCGCAGGTTGCCACAGATATTATTGCTCAAAAATATTTTAGAAAAGCAGGCATTCCAAAACTTCTAAAAAAAGTAAATGAAAAAGGAGTTCCAAAGTGGCTTCAACCTTCGGTTGCTGATGCGGAACGATTACAGGAACTTCCTGAAAATGATAGGTTCACTTCGGAAACTGATTCTAAACAAGTGTTTCATAGATTATCAGGAACCTGGACTTACTGGGGTTGGAAAGCAAATTACTTTGATTCTGAAGACGATGCAAAAACTTTCTATGATGAATTAATGTACATGTTTGCAAATCAGATGGCTGCACCAAATAGTCCTCAATGGTTTAACACAGGTTTAAATTGGGCTTATGGAATTACAGGACCTTCTCAAGGACATTATTATGTTGATTATCAAACCGGAGAATTAACTAAATCAGAAGATGCTTATACTCATCCACAACCGCATGCATGTTTTATTCAATCTGTAAGTGATGATCTTGTTAACGAAGGCGGCATTATGGATCTTTGGGTTCGTGAAGCTAGACTATTTAAGTATGGTTCTGGTACTGGATCAAACTTTTCTGAACTAAGAGGTTCTAATGAATCATTAAGCGGCGGCGGAAAATCTTCTGGCTTAATGTCTTTCCTAAAAATCGGAGATAGATCTGCCGGTGCAATTAAATCCGGCGGAACAACAAGACGTGCAGCTAAAATGGTAACTCTTGATCTCGACCATCCAGATATTGAAGAATACATTAATTGGAAAGTCATCGAAGAACAAAAAGTTGCCGCCATTGTTGCAGGTTCAAAACTTTGCAATCTTCATCTTAACAATATTATGAAGGCTTGTTATGATGAACATCCTGAAAATGATAGATTCAATAAAAAACTAAACAAGAAATTAAGCTATGCAGTTTTAGAAGCAAGAAAAGCTCAAATTTCTAATAATTATATTGAGCGAGTTATACATCTTGCAAAATTAGGTTTCAAATCCATTGAGTTTCCTATTTATGATACTGATTGGAACTCAGAAGCTTATGCAACAGTATCCGGACAAAATTCTAATAACTCAGTACGTGTTACAAATGAGTTTATGACCGCAGTACTTACAGATGGAAATTGGAATCTTTATTGGAGAACAGAAAAAAGAAGAGCGAAGAAAGAGAAAAGAAATCCTAAAGCATGTAAAACTTTAAAGGCAAGAGATTTATGGGATCAAATCGCGTACTCCGCGTGGTCTTGCGCTGATCCCGGAATTCAATACCATACAACGATTAATGAATGGCATACTTGTCCTGCGGGCGGTGAAATAAAAGCATCAAATCCCTGCAGCGAATACATGTTCTTAGATGATACTGCCTGTAATTTAGCATCATTAAATCTTGTTAAGTTCTATGATCATGAAAAACATACTTTTAATATCCAGGCATACAGACATGCAGCAAGGATCTGGACAATGGTTCTTGAGATTAGCGTGTTGATGGCACAATTTCCCAGTAAAGAAATTGCTCAATTAAGTTATGAATATAGAACCCTTGGTTTGGGTTATGCAAACCTCGGAACATTATTAATGCTTCAGGGTATTGCTTACGACAGTCGTGAAGGATTTGCAATTTGCGGTGCTTTAACATCAATTATGCATATGACATCTTATGCAACCTCTGCTGAACTTTCAAAACAAGCCGCGCCTTTCCCGAGATACGAAGAGAATAAAACCAATATGCTACGTGTTCTCAGAAATCATAGAAGAGCATCATACAATGTTCCAAATGAGGAATATGAAGGATTATCAATTTATCCTGTTGGAATAAATCCTCAATACTGCCCTTCTGATCTCCTTAAAGCAGCCAGAGAAGACGCTGATAAAGCTGTTGAACTTGGTGAGTTGTACGGCTTCAGAAATGCACAAGTTACCGTAATCGCGCCTACAGGAACAATTGGACTTGTAATGGATTGTGACACTACAGGAGTTGAACCAGACTTTGCATTGGTAAAGTTTAAGAAATTAGCTGGCGGTGGATACTTTAAAATTATAAATCAATCAATTCCACCTGCATTAGAAAAGTTAGGATATAATAAAGATCAGATCAGTGAAATAATCAGATACGCAAAAGGTTCAGGTTCATTGGATGGATGTCCTTACATAAATCCTCAATCTTTAAAAGCAAAAGGATTTACGGATGAGATAATTTCAAAAATAGATAAATCTCTTCCATCAGTTTTTGATATCACTTTTGCATTTAACAAATTTTCGCTCGGTACGGATTTCTTAGTAAAAACTTTAGGATTTAATGACGATGAAATAAACTCATTTGATTTTGATGTTTTAAGTAAACTTGGTTTCTCAAAAACAGAAATCTCATCTGCTAATGATTATGTTTGCGGTACCATGACAATTGAAGGAGCTCCATTCCTTAAACACGATCATTATTCAATCTTTGATTGTGCTAACAAATGCGGTAAAAAAGGAACTCGATTTATTCGTCCCCTTGCACATATTAAAATGATGGCATCAGCACAGCCATTTATTTCAGGCGCAATTTCCAAAACAATAAATCTTCCCGGCAATGCAGGGGTTGAAGACATTAAAGATGCCTACATGCAAAGCTGGAAACTTGGTGTTAAAGCAAATGCACTTTATCGTGATGGATCAAAATTATCGCAGCCACTAAACACAATGAGCGATGAAGATATTGAAGCGATAATGGAGGATAAAGAGAAAAATGATATTGTTAAAGTTGCTGAAAAAATAATTCATCGTTATATAGCAAAGAGAAGAAGATTACCGGATAGAAGATCAGGCTATACACAAAAAGCTAAAATTAATGGTCAATCCGTTTATATCAGAACCGGGGAATATGATAACGGACAATTAGGTGAAATATTTATTGATATGCACCGTGAAGGCGCATCCTTCAGAAGTTTGATAAACTGTTTTGCTATTTCTATTTCTCTGGGTTTACAGCACGGCGTTCCGCTAGAGGAGTTTACTGATGCTTTTGTATTCACTAGATTTGAACCAAGTGGAATTGTAACGGGTAATGACAAAATTAAAATGGCTACATCTGTAATTGATTATATTTTCAGAGAACTTGCAGTAACATATCTTGGTAGAAATGATCTTTCACATGTAGATACTGATGAAATTACATCTAAAGCTTCAAGAGGAATTATTAAGAAGTTAAGTGAACCAGAATTCGAAAGTGAAGAAATTATAAGCGAACGTCTTGTTGAACTTGATAAGGATAATCCTGAAAAATACAGTTTTTCACCAGGTTCAAAAGTTACTGCGACTCAGGAACGAGCAACCCAAACAGTAAATAACATGACAACTAAAGTTAAACGTGCTATAGAGAGTGGTTATACCGGGGATATCTGTCCGGAATGTCAAAGCATTACAATGGTTAGGAATGGAACTTGTTTGAAGTGTATGACTTGCGGTTCTACTACTGGCTGTAGTTGAATCAATTAAAATTGTTTTGTTAATAAAAAGCTGCTCTAATTGAGCAGCTTTTTTATGACTGAATTTATGATTAAAAATTACTGCTCTTCTTCTATTCTGCGCGCCCCCATATATCTTTTATTATAATAATCATGATCAAGCGAAGAAATTGTAACACCTGATTTTGATGAGGCGTGTGCAAATAAATTATCACCAATATAAATACCAACGTGTCCGGGCTTAACTCTTTTTCGCGTATTAAAGAATACGAGATCGCCAAAAATTAAATCTGACCTTTCATCTATTACAACTCCTTGTTGATATTGTTCTCTAGCTGACCTATTTAAAGTTAACATCCATGAACTTTGATAAACATTTTGAGTAAACGCACTGCAGTCAATTCCGTTTAAAGAATTTCCACCGAACTTGTAGGGTGTATTTATATACTTGATTATTTCCATCAACATTAGCTCTCTTTTAGTAGAAATAAGTGCTTCGGCATCCGAGCCTGAGGATTTTTGATCAAGGTTTTTCATTAATGCGGTCAGATCAATTGTTGATTCATCTTCAGGTAAATCACTTGGATCCTGATATTCAGGAATCTCATCATCAAAAACTATTGAAGTATCATCAACAGACGGATTATTTTGTGAAGCATATCTTGTATCGGTATTTTCTTCTGATTTTTCGGTTTGATTATCATTATTATATCTGAGTGACCTTGATGTGCCCGAACATCCAAATAAAGTGAGAACAGCAATTACTATTATTAATAGTACAAATAACTTTTTTATAATAATCATTTATTATCCAAGATATGATTTTAATACTTTGCTTCTAGAATTGTGTCGCAGTCTTCTAATAGCTTTTTCTTTTATCTGTCTGACTCTTTCTCTGGTTAGATTAAATTTATCACCGATTTCTTCCAACGTCATAGGATTTTCTTCATCCAAACCAAAGTATAATTTAATAACTTCAGCCTCACGGTCAGGAAGAATTGCAAGAATACTTTTAATTTCAGTTTTTAATGATTCAGAAATAAGCTCCGTATCAGGGGCCGGCATTTCATCGTTTTGAATAACATCTAATAAACTATTTTCATCTCCCAAAAAAAATGGTGCATCAAAAGAAACCTGCTTTCCATAAATTTTCATTGTGCTTGAAATTTCATCCACATCCATTTCAAGGGATAGGGCTATTTCTTCAGCGCTCGGCTCTCTTTCAAATTCCTGCTTTAAATTGCTGTATGCTTTTCCAATTTTATTAATGGCACCAATTCTATTTAAAGGTAGTCTTACTATTCTGGATTGCTCAGCTAAAGCCTGCAATATAGATTGTCTTATCCACCAAACAGCATAAGAAATAAATTTGAAACCACGAGTTTCATCAAAACGTCTGGCGGCTTTAATCAATCCCACATTACCTTCATTAATTAAATCTCCAAGTGATAAGCCCTGATTTTGATATTGTTTAGCAACACTTACAACAAAACGCAGGTTGGCTTTTGTAAGCAGTTCCATTGCAGATTCGTCGCCATGCTTCATACGAATTGCAAGCTCAATTTCCTGCTCAGTAGTCAGTAGTTCAACTTTACCTATTTCCTGCAGGTATTTATCTAATGATTGATTTTCCCGATTTGTAAATTGTTTAACTATTCTCATTTCATCATCTCTAAATATATTAATGAGTTGATGGCAAATAAAATATCCAGGCAGCAATCAATGTATTGCTATTAAATTATCTTTGCTTCAATTAAAAATAGAGATGAAATGATTTAAAATAAAGAGCGAACTTTGTTTGGGATTTCCTGATTAGTTATTCAATCTCTTTAGGATGGATCGAATTTACCCTTAAACCATCATATTTATGAGGATTTAAGCTGACAATTATTAATTTATTTTGTTCTGCTAAAACATAAAACAATGCATCCCGAATATTATTAAAATTATTCATACAAGCAGGAATTGCTAAACTGTAACGTGAATGCAATCCAAGAACATTAATTGCATTTAATAAATCTCTAACTTTTTCTTTTTCAAAATCGGTTTTTACTAACATAAATAATTCTGAGGCATTTAGAACAGAAGTGAAACAAATTCCCTTTTGCATTAGTGTTAACAGAAAAGGTTCGCAGCCAGAATTATTAAAAGTTAAGTATTCTATGAGGATATCAGTTTCCAGCAAAAGCTTAGGAATTTTATTTTTCTGCATTTACTTTACTTTTTCCAAAGTTGGTCGATGAAAGAGAACCTGCGGCTTTAATAAATTTAATAACAACCTCTTCCGGTAAATCTTGAATTTCAATTATCCGTTTTAATAATTCTCCATCAACTACCCTATCATCACTTAGATCACGATTTATATTTTCAGGATTATTCATTTAAAAAGCTTGTGCCTCTCAAATCATTTTTAATATTAAAATAATCCGCAACCGTTTTTGCAACATCTGAAAAAGTGTCCCTGATTCCTAAATTTGTAACAGATTTGTTTTTGCCAAAATACAGAACCAGAACATATTCTCTGCTGTGATCAGTGCTTGGCGTTGTGGGATCATTTCCGTGATCTGCAGTAAAAATAACTCTATCTGTAAGATGTAGATTTTCAAGAAACACAGGTAAAAAGTCATCAAGATCTTTTAAAGCTTTTGCAAATCCCTCAACATCATTCCGATGCCCAAAATAGACATCAAAATCAACAAGATTTATAAATATCAAACTGTTTTGATATCCGCTTGAAGCCCTTATTAGATGCTCAAATCCTTCTTTGTTGGATTTAGATTTTACCTGAACAGATATTCCGCGATAGTTAAAAAGATCATTAATTTTTCCAATAGCAGCAGTATTAATTTTATTTTTCTGCAGAAGATCAAGCACCGTTTCGGATGGCGGATCTAATGAATAATCTTTTCTATAAACTGTTCTTTCATAACTTCCGCTTTTACCAAGAAAAGGTCTGGCAATAACTCTTCCAACTTTTAACGGATCAATCAAAACTTCATTTCTTGTTTTATCACAAATTTCATAAAGTTTTTCTAATGTAATGATTTCCTGATGTGCTGCGATTTGAAAAACCGAATCTGCTGAAGTATAAATGATTGGGAAGGCGGTTTTTACATGTTCATCACCAAGTTCTTTAATAATCTCCGTACCCGAAGCAGCTTTGTTGCCGAGATATCCCTTGCAGCCTGTTTTATCTAAAAACTTATCTAAAATATCTTTAGGAAAACCATTAGGGAAGTAATCGAAATCAGTATCAACAAACAAACCGCTTAATTCCCAATGCCCTGTTGTGCTGTCTTTACCTTTTGAAAGTTCACTCATCTTACCGAATGAAGCTAAAGGGTTATGGTTTTTACTTAATCCTTTAATGGGAATGATATTTCCTAATCCAAGCTTCTGAAGATTAGGCAGATTTAATCCGTTAAGTGAGTTTGCAATATTACCTAAAGTATTACTACCAGCATCGCCATATAAATTAGCATCAGGCAACTCACCAACACCAACACCATCAAGAACTATAATAAAAAAATTATTCATAATAGATTTACATTAGGAGAGAGAAAAGATTAGTTAATATTTCTTACAGCGTTTCCGCCTTTTTCAACTGCCTTCTGTAATGCTAACTCAGCATTATTAAAAACTTCATCGGTATCAAGTTTTCCATGCGTTGATGCAACGCCAATTGAGACAGTGTAGGTATTTTGCTTAGAGACAATAGCGATTGGTTTCCTGGCAATTTTTACACGCAGTTTTTCTGCCCAGATAAAAACATTTTTTGCATCCGTATTAAAGAAATAAACGGCAAAAAGTTTTTCATCAACTCTGCCAAAAATATTAAGTGGAGTCATTTCCTTAGCAATCGATTCAGCAACTACCTTTAAAACCTTTGGCAATGGATCCCCATCAAATAAAGATTCCTGCTCAAGAAATTCGTCTATCTTAATCAAGGCTAATGCTCCGGGAACATTTAGAGAATGAGCTTTATAAAGATCAGAACTCAATCTTTCTTTAAAGGTTTCTACATTTAATGCCCTTGTTTCAAGATCGAGTGCGATTAAGCTTTTTATTAGTGTCTGGGAGGAATGTGAATATATTATATAAGAAATTATGTGAACAGAATTATTAAGAAACTTTACATCTGAATTTGTATAAATATTCTTTTTCAAACTCTCAAAACAAAGTACACCAAAATTCTGGGTTCCATACATAAGCGGAATTGCCATAAACGATCCATCAAATGTTAGGTCTTCAGACTTTGAAAATCTTTTGTAACTATCAGCGGCAGTGTCATCAATTTTAACTGGAATTCCGGAAAGTATTGCTTTACCAACTAAGGTTCCTGATAGATCAATTTGTAATCCTTGTCCAATATATTTTAAGGATGTTTTATTATTAACTCTGAACGCTTCAAATTTTTGTTCAACAGGTTTGAAGTAAACGAAAACAAATGCATCCCATTCAACTAAATCACTAAGTGCATTTTGCATTGAATCCAGGACACCTGCTTCAGTATCAAAATTAGTTTCCGGTCCTATAAGATTTAATAAACCTTTTAATCTTTGCTGAGATATTGAATCCGAATGCTTTTCTTCAAAGATCTGTATTATCATTGTAATTACACGAACAAATCTTCCAAGAGAATAAATGGTTTCTATTCCGAACAAATCACCCACTTTAGCATCAACTGCTATTATTGCAATCAGCGATCCTTCATAAAATAATGGAACACCAACAAAACTTCTTATCCCTTGTGCCTTGTCGTAATATCTAATAACGTCTGATTCCGCTGCCGGTGAGATATCGCTCAATAGCTCAGGTTCACCTTTCTGAACGATCTTACTTAAAATATCATCTTCAATATCAAATTTTCTTTTTGCTATTTCATTTGGTGATGCTGATACAAACTTTTCAATTGTTAGCTTTTCTTTTTTCTTATTATACCAAAAGAAAACAGCGGTATGTGCTGAGTAAGCATCCTTAATTACGGTTAACATTTTTTCTAAGGCAAAACTAAATTGTCCATCGTGTCCAATTTCAGGGGGTAAAGATTCGTTTGCTATTTCTTCAAATCGTTCTCGTAAGTCCGGCGGAATTAGTGTTGTCTTTGCAGTTTTGAATTCAGGTTTGTAATTCTCAGATGTAATTACTTCTACATTTGAAGTTTTAGAAATAATTTTAAATGATTCATCGTGATCACTAACAGGTGGTATGTTATAACCATCATTTAGATCATCCTTTTCGTTGATTGAGTATCGCCCATCAAATCTAACAGAATCTCTTAAGAAGATGATAAAAGCAACGTAGATAATAATAACAGCAATCGTTATAACACGTATTAATAAGTCATCTGTGATAAATAATAGGATTGCAAGAACAGGTACAAGCAAAAATATAAGTATTCTTTTTCTTTGTCTTTTATCCATTAGAAGTAGTTTTACAGATGATTAATACTTGGTTAATATATATCTATGTTAAAAAAATTACAAACTCTGTGTAGCAAAGATATAAACTATTTAATAAAATAATGCGGTAAGTAGTTTTTTAATTTCTTTATTTCCGGTGCCTTTAATTGATGAGAAGTAAAATAGATTTTCATTCAGAATAAGCTCTGGAAATATTTCTATGATTCGTTTCTTTGCGATAGAGAATTCAGATTGTTTTAGTTTATCAGATTTATTTAATAAAACGATGTACGGAATATCTAATGATCTGAGCATATCATTTAATTTTATATCTAACTCTGTTGGTTGATGACGGCTGTCGATTAAATGAATAGTTAGCTGTATATGCTTAGATGTCGAAAAAAAAGTATTTATCAGAGCGCCCCATTTTTTTCTTTCAGATTGACTAATTTTAGCATAACCATATCCCGGTAAATCAACCATATAAAATTTTGCATCAATACTGTAATAATTAATTGATCTAGTTTTACCTGGAGTAGAACTTGTTTTTGCAAGATTTTTTCGATTAAAAATGGAATTGATAAAAGATGATTTGCCTACATTGGATCTACCACATAATACTACTTCCGGCAGTTTTTCCTTTGGCAGTTCAGAGGTGCTAAAAGCAGACAATATAAATTTTTGATTTTCAAACATAATAAAAAAAGAGTAACCGGAATTCCGATTACTCTTTCAATAATAAAATAGATTATTTCTTATTTACTTTTTGCGTCAGATTTTTCTTCAACAAGTTTAGCTTCTTCTATTTCGCCGCTGCTTTTTTTATCAACTTTGTCCTTAGCCTTTAACTCGCGTTTAGCTTTATGCTCTTCAGCTTTTTTATTAGCTACATCATTGTAATCAACTAATTCCAAAATTGCCATTGGTGCAGCATCGCCATTACGATTACCAAGTTTTACAACTCTGGTATACCCACCTGGTCTTTCACCAATCTTAGGGATGATTTCACTAAAAAGCTCTTTAACAACATCTTTATCATTAATAAGAGCTATAACCTGGCGACGGACGTGCAGATCGTTTTTCTTAGCTTTAGTAATTAATTTTTCTACAAAAGTTCTAGCTTCCTTAGCTTTTGCCTCAGTAGTCTTAATTCTTTTATGTTTTAAAAGGGAAGTGGTTAATGCATTCAGCAATGCCGAACGATGACTTGCTGTTCTACCTAATTTTCTTCCTTTAACGCCATGTCTCATTGAGCAACCTATCTAAATTAATGTGATTCAGAATCTTCTTTAATATATTTATCTACATCCATTCCAAAATCAAGACCAAGAGTTTCAACTATTTCCATTAACTCTGCTAAGGACTTTCTTCCGAAATTTCTGAACTTGAGCATTTCCTGCTCATCTTTTCTAACTAACTCTGCTAAATTTTTAATGTTAGCAGCTTTAAGGCAATTATGAGATCTTACGCTTAACTCAAGATCATCAACCGGGGTTAAAAGTATCTTCTTGATTCTCTCAGATTCACTGTCTTTTTGGCTAACACTTGCTTCTTCTTCTTGTTCAATATCAAAATTAATGAACAACTGAACATGCTCTCTTAAAATTTTAGCCGCCTGTGTAAGAGCATCATCCGGGGTTATTGAACCATCGGTGCTAATTTCAAATGTTAATTTTTCAAAATCATTTTTATCACCAATTCTAACATTCTCCACATCATACTTAACTAACTTTATTGGAGTGAAAATCGAATCGATTGGAATAACTCCAATAGTCTGATCCGGTACAATATTTTCTTGAGCCGGAACATAACCAACACCTTTACCAACACGAATTTCAATATCAAGTTTAGCACTTTTGTTTAGTGTTGCTAAATGTAATTCAGGATTTAATATTTCGACTTCATTACTTGCTTTCTGAATGTCAGCAGCAGTCCACTCACCTTGTCCGGATAATGAAATATCAATCTTATTTGGTTTCTTAGAAAGAAATTTCATTCTAACTTGTTTGAGATTTAAAATAATCTCAGAAACATCTTCAACAACTCCCTCAATTGTAGTAAACTCGTGCAAAACTCCGCTAAACTTAACGGAAGTAATTGCTGCTCCTTGCAGAGATGATAAAAGCACCCTGCGAAGTGAGTTGCCTAAAGTAACACCGTAACCTCTTTCAAGAGGTTGCAATGTAAATCTACCAAACGAGTTTGTGTAATTGGCTTCATCAAGAACAACAGCTTCTGGCATCTTTAAAGATGATACACTCATTATTATCCTCTATCTTATTCTAATTAAAAATTTTATTTCGAGTAAAGCTCAACTACTAATTGTTCATTAGCATTCAATGGAACATCTGCTCTTTCCGGAATTTGTACAAAGGTACCGGAAAGTGTGGCTTTATCTACAGTAAGCCAACCGTAAGTGTTATCTTTTACTCTCTTAAGTGAATTATGGATTGCATCTAATTTTTTACTTTTTTCTTTTATCTGAATAACATCACCGGCTTTTAATAAATAAGCAGGAATATCAACAGGAATATTATTTACAATTATATGTCTATGTGTTATAAGTTGCCTTGCTTGTTTTCTGGATGATGCAAATCCAAGTCTGAAAACAACATTATCTAATCGTCTCTCAAGTAGTTTAATAAGGTTTTCACCGGTTCTACCTTTTTGGCTGGTAGCTTTCTCAAAATAATTTCTAAACTGAGTTTCTAACAAACCGTATGATCTTTTTATTTTTTGCTTTTCTCTTAACTGAACTCCATACTCAGATACCTTAGCTCTTCTTGATAATCCGTGCTGCCCTGGAGGATAGTTTCTTTGTTCGATAGGACATTTTTCCGTAAAACATTTCTGTCCTTTAAGGAAAAGCTTTTGTCTTTCTCGTCTACATAATTTACAAACTGAATCAGTATATCTTGCCATTTAGTGAATCTCCAATAAATTAAACTCTTCTTTTCTTAGGTGGTCTGCATCCGTTGTGAGGAATAGGAGTAACATCTTTAATAGATGAAATTGTTAAACCAGCAGTGTGTAAAGCTCTTATCGCTGCTTCTCTTCCGGAACCAGGTCCCTTTACAAAAACTTCGATTTTTCTCATTCCCAAATCATACGCTTCTTTAGCCGCTGCTTCTGCTGAAACCTGTGCAGCAAATGGTGTATTTTTTCTAGATCCTTTAAATCCGTTCTTACCTGCAGATGACCAGGAAACTGTGTTTCCATAAATATCTGTAATTGTAACAAGAACGTTATTGAAAGTAGCTTTTATATGTGCAACACCGTTAGAATCAACGTGTGTTTTTTTCTTAACTTTTTTTACAGTTTTAGCCAATTCTTAAATCTCCGTATTGTCAAATATTATTTCTTAGATGGTGCTTTTTTCTTACCAGCAACCGTTCTTCTTTTACCTTTTCTGGTTCTAGAATTAGTTCTTGTTCTCTGTCCACGAGCAGGCAGACTCTTACGATGTCTTACACCTCGATAAGAACCAATATCCATTAATCTCTTAATATTCTGCTGAACTTCTGAACGCAAGGCTCCTTCAACTCTGTATTCAGCGGTTATCACCGATCTTATTTCAGCGACCTCTTCTTCAGTAAGATCGGAAACTTTTTTAACGGGACTAACTTTAGCTTTTTCTAAAATTGTTGCAGCGGTATGCTCACCTATACCATAGATGTACTGTAAACCGAACAACACTTTTTTATTTTTTGGTAAATCAACTCCAGCTATACGAGCCAATGATACACTCCTTTGTTTTTAACCTTGACGTTGTTTGTGCTTTGGGTTTTTGCAAATAACTCTCACAACACCCTTGCGTTTAATAACTTTACATTTATCGCAAATCTTCTTAACAGATGCTCTAACTTTCATTTTAATTATTCCTATTTATACCTGTAAGTAATTCTGCCCTTAGTCAGATCATATGGAGAAAGTTCAATTGAAACTTTATCTCCTACTAAAATTTTTATAAAGTGCATTCTCATTTTACCGGATATGTGAGCATGTATTTCGTGTCCGTTATCAAGCTTTACTCTAAAGGTAGCATTAGGTAATGTTTCTGTAATGATACCATCTATTTTAATCGGACCTTGTTTAGCCATCTAACAAATTGTTAATATTTCCGGTGAATTATTATTTATCAAAATTGTATGTTCAAAATGTGCTGAAGTTGAACCATCAGCAGTTAAAATCGTCCATCCGTCGTTTGCTGTAATTACATCATACTTACCAGCATTTACCATCGGTTCAATCGCGATTGTCATTCCATTCTTTAACTTGGGTCCAGTTCCTTTTCTACCAAAGTTTGGGATTGAAGGATCTTCGTGCAAAAATTTTCCAACACCGTGTCCGCAAAGATCTCTTACTATCGAAAAACCATTTGCTTCTACATAAATCTGCACAGCGTTTGAAATATCGTGGACTTTATTTCCAGCAACTGCCTGCTCAATTCCAAGTTGTAAAGAACGCTCAGTAACATCCATCAGTTTTTTCTTTTCATCAGAGATATTTCCTACTGCAACTGTTAAGGCTGCATCTCCAAAAAATCCATTCTTAAGAACTCCTATATCCAAAGAAACTATTTCACCATCTTTTAGTATTCTTGAACTCGGAATTCCGTGAACAACTTCATCATCAATCGAAGAACAAACTGATCCGGGAAAACCCGGTGCAATACCCTGCGAATAACCCTTGAATGCAGGTACTGCATTATTGCTTCTGATATAATCTTCAGCAATTTTATCCAACTCTAAAGTTGTAATCCCCAGTTTAACATTTGACTTGAGAAGCTGAAGTGTTTCTGCAACAATTCTGCAGCTTTCTCTTATATAATCAATTTCTTTTTTTGATTTTATTAAAATCACTAATTATTATCTACGACCTTTTATCTTACCAGATTTCATAAAACCATCGTAATGTCTCATCAACAAGTGCGATTCAATTTGCTGAAGCGTATCTAATGCAACACCAACAATAATCAATAAACTTGTACCACCGAAAAATTGTGCAAAGTTACCGGATACACCCCAAGCTGAAACAAATGCTGGTAGTATTGCAACTATTGCCAAAAATATCGAGCCAGGCAATGTGATCTTAGTTAAAATATTATCAATAAATTCTGATGTCTGTTTTCCGGGTCTGATTCCAGGAATAAACCCACCTTGCTTTTTCATATTATCTGCAACGTCTTTTGGATTGAATGCTATTGCAGTATAAAAGTATGTGAAGAATATTATCATCAGCGCATAGAAAAATGAATAAATCGGTGATGTAAAAACAAAGTATCCAGATATGTTTTGTAAAAATTCGTTATCAGGGAAAAACGATAATACTGTTCCAGGAATAAACATAATAGATTGAGCAAAAATTATCGGCATTACTCCTGCAGTATTAACTCTTAGCGGAATATATTGTGTTACACCGCCATAAACTTTTCTACCAACAACCCTCTTTGCATACTGAACAGGAATTTTTCTGGTTCCCTGTGTTACTAACACTACACCTGCAATAATGAAAAACATAAATGCAAAAATAATTATCTCAATAATAATTGATCTTTGTCCTGCTGATATCAATCTAATTTCATCAAAAATTGAGTGTGGAAAACGAGCTACTATTCCAATAAAAATAATTAGGGAAATACCATTACCAATACCCTTATCAGTAATCTGTTCACCCATCCACATCATAAACATTGTTCCGGCTGTAAGGATAACTATTGTAGATATTATCCAGCCGATACCTTGCACAGGTTGAGGAACAATTGATAGCCCTTGAAATTGAGTATTTAATAATTTTATAGTAACACCCCAAGCTTGCATAGCAGAAATAAGAACAGTTCCATATCTGGTTAACTGTGTAATCTTTTTTCTACCTTCTTCACCTTCTTGCTGAAGTTTCTGGAAATAAGGAACAACAGCTCCCATCAATTGAAGAATAATTGATGCTGAGATGTATGGCATAATTCCTAATGCAAATATTGCTGCGTTAGAAAAAGCGCCGCCAACAAAAAGATCATATAATCCAAAAAGATTATCAGAAGAAGCATTCTTCATACTTTCTGAAAGCAGTACCGCATCAACGCCAGGAATTGTTAAATGTGATCCTAATCTAACTATAAACAGCAAAGCTAATGTGTATATAATACGCTGTCTTAGCTCGTGAATCTTAAAAATATTTCTAAATGTATCTGTAAATTTTGACATCTATTTATATACTATACTTTGGTAATAGTTCCACCAGCTGCTTCAATTTTTTGCTGAGCTGATTTGCTGAAATCACTAACCGCTAAGTTTAATTTAGACTTAACATCGCCTTTACCTAAAACCTTAATAGGTTTTTTTGAGCTTGAAACTAATCCTAATTTCTTTAACTCTTCTGCATTTAAAGTTTGATCTTTAATAACTTTTGCATCAACTAATTTTTGCAAAGAAATTAAATTAACAACCTGATACTCAACTTTAAAAATATTTGTAAACCCAAATTTTGGAACTCGTCTTTGAAGCGGCATCTGACCACCCTCGAACCAGGCTTTATGTTTTGCACCGGATCTAGACATCTGACCATTCATACCTCTGGTAGATTGGTTACCGTGCCCCGAGCCTTCACCACGTCCAACTCTTTTGCGATTTTTTCTAGAACCTGTTGCGTATTTAAGATTGCTTAATATATCCATTATAAAACCTTACTAATCTTTTAATTCTTCTACTTTAACCAAGTGAATTACTTTTTGTACCATTCCTCTAATCTGAGGAGTATCGTTATGAATTTTTACCCAATTTGGTCTTCCTAAACCTAAAGCCTCTATTGTAGCTTTTTGATTTTTAGGTCTGTCAATAATACTTCTTGTTTGAGTAATTTTAATTTTTGCCATTTTTCATATCCTCAGTTCGAGCTAGTAAACAAATCTTTTATAGTAATGCCTCTCTTTGAAGCCATTTTTCTTGCATCAATCTGTTTTAACAGACCATCAAGTGTTGCTTTAACCTGATTGTGAGGATTACTTGAACCAAGTGACTTCGTAAGAATATCAGTTATGCCAGCAGCTTCTAACACTGCTCTTACTCCACCGCCTGCAATTAATCCTGTACCTGGTGAAGCTGGTTTTAATAAAACTTTACCGGCACCAAACTTACCAATAATTTCGTGAGCAACAGTTCCTTTTATTAGAGAAACCTTAACAACATTTTTCTTAGCATCATCAATACCTTTAGAAATTGCATCGGTAACTTCATTAGCTTTACCAAGACCAACTCCAACAGTACCATTTCCGTTACCAACAACAACTATGGCATTGAAACTGAATCGGCGTCCACCTTTAACAACTTTAGCAACTCTGTTAATGTGAACAACTTTTTCTTTAAGTCCTTCAGTATCAGTTGATTTTACAGCTTTCAAATAAATCTCCAAACAATCTTTAAATAAATAAATTTTTTCTTAACGCTTTGGTTGCCGGAAGAGGATTCGAACCTCTACAGACGCCTCCAAAGGGCGTAGTCCTACCATTAGACGATCCGGCAATTATCAAAATTTTAATCCGGCTTCACGAGCGCCTTCAGCAATGGCTTGAACACGTCCGTGATATCTGTAACCATTACGATCGAAAACTACTGTAGATATTTTTTTCTCTAAGGCTTTCTTCGCAACTAAACTTCCTACAAGCTTACTTTTAGAAAGTTTGCCTTTTGAGTTTTTAATTTCATCTGCAAGCTCTTTTGATAATGATGATGCAGAAACTAAAGTATTACCAGTTGAGTCGTCTATTATCTGTGCATAAACCTGATTAAGACTTCTGTAGATAGTTAGTCTTGGAACTTCTGTTGTTCCAGAAATTTTCTTTCTTATTCTTGTCTTCGATCTTAATCTTGAATTTGTATTTCGCTTAATCATTTTAGTCTAAACTCCATTAGAATTATTTACCTGCTGTCTTGCCGGCTTTTCTAACAATCTGTTCGTTAGAGTATTTAATACCTTTACCTTTATAAGGCTCTGGTTTTCTTATCGATCTTAATTTAGCTGCAACCTGACCAACTAATTGCTTATCAATACCTGTTACAACTATGTGTGTTGGTGTTGTAGCTTCAATCTTTATTCCCGTTGGTGGCATAAAATAAATTGGGTGTGAATATCCCATATTTAACAAAAGGTTTGTTCCTTTTAATTCTACTTTATAACCAACTCCAACAATATCTAAATCTTTTTTATACTCTTCATTAACACCAAGAATCATATTCTGAATCAACGCACGTGTTAAGCCGTGCAGTGCTCTGTTATGTTTCAGATCATCCGGTCGTTTTACTTCAATCTGAGCATCTTTCATTTCAATTTTCATATTTGGATGACATGCTCTTTGAAGTTCACCCTTAGGACCTTTAACTTTTACAAGGCTACCATCTACAGTAACAGTAACGCCTTTAGGGATTTCAATTATTTTTTTTCCAATTCTTGACACTTTAATTCTCCATCAAAAAAATTACCAGATATAACAAATTACTTCACCACCAGCAGATTGACTTCTGGCTTCTTTGTCTGTCATCAATCCTTTAGAAGTTGAGATAACAGCGGTTCCCAATCCATTAAGAACTCTTGGCAGTTCTGTTGCATCTTTATAAATACGTAATCCGGGTTTACTAATTCTTTTCATTCCGGTTATTGCGCTTGAACCATCACGATATTTTAATTGAATCTTAATAACGTTTTGTTTGTTATCTTCAACTATAGAATAATCGTGAATAAAACTTTCTTTCTTTAAAATATCAGCTAAACCTACCTTCATTTTTGAAGCAGGAATTTCTACTCTTAATTTTTTTGCTTTCGAAGCATTTCTAATTCGTAGCAAAAAATCTGAAATCGGATCAGTTACGGACATAATAATTAACTCCTACCAACTTGATTTTTTTAATCCTGGAATCTCACCTCTAAGAGCCATCTCTCTGAGGACTAATCTAGATACGCCAAATTTACGGTAGTAAGATCTTCCTCTACCAGTAAACATGCAACGATTTTTTAACCTTACCGGAGATGAGTTGCGGGGCAGCTTTTGCAATGCATCGTAATCACCTTTTTCTTTAAGTTCTTCTCTAAGCTTTTTATACTTTTCATTAAGCTTTCTTCTTTTTGCATCACGGGCAATTATGCTAAGTCTTGCCATTAAATCTCCTTTAAATCCTTATTTATCTTCTTTTTTTCTAAATGGAATACCAAATGCTTTTAATAACTCAAAAGCCTCATTATCAGTTTTTGCTGTGGTAACAAGAGTAACATCCATACCCATAACTCTTGTAATTTTATCAACATTAATTTCTGGGAAAATAATCTGCTCTTTAACGCCTAAGGTATAATTTCCTCTGCCATCAAATGATTTATCAGGTAATCCTTTAAAATCTCTTACACGTGGTAAAGCTACGTTTATAAGTCTATCAAGAAATTCGTACATTCTTTCTTTTCTTAAAGTAACCATTGCGCCAATATTTGTATTTACACGCAATTTAAAGTTCGAAATATCTTTCTTGGATTTTCTGACACTTACTTTTTGGCCAGTAATTGTTTCTAGTTCTTTAACTGCTTCATCCATAATTTTTTGATCAGCCACCGCTGCACCAACACCCATATTAACAACTATCTTATCAAGTTTAGGAACCTGCATTACGCTTTTGTAACTAAAGGATTTTACTAAAGCAGGAACAATATCTTTTTTATAGATTTCACCAAGTCTTGGGGTAATCTTAATTTCTTTTTCACGTACAGCAGGAGCTTCTTTGGTCGTTCCTTTTTTTTGAGCTTCTTTTTTCTGCGGTTCTTTATCTGAACTTTTGGTTTTCTTTTCAGCCATTTCTATACAACTCTAATAAATTTAATTTACTTATGGAATCATTTCACCAGAGATTTTACTAACTCTGGCAATTTTCTTTTTACCTGATTTTTCATCTAAAATAATTCGTGCACCAATTCTTGTAGGCTCGTTAGATTTTGGATCAAGAATCATAACGTTAGATGAATGAATTGGAGCTTCTTTTTCCTGAATACCACCTTGTGGTGCTCTTTGAGTAGGCTTGGTATGCCTTTTCCTAAGATTTATTCCTTCAATAATTAAGCGGGAAGTTTTAGGAAATACCTTTAAAACTTTACCGGTTCTGCCATTATCATTTCCGGCAATAACCATTACACTATCATTTTTTCTTATTTTCATTTATCCAAAATCCTTATATAACTTCTGGTGCTAAAGAAACTATTTTCATAAACTGTCTCTCTCTTAATTCTCTTGCAACAGGTCCAAAAATACGGGTACCCTTGGGTTCATTCTGGTTGTTAATTAACACAGCAGCATTTTCATCAAATCTGATATAAGATCCATCTTTTCTTCTAACTTCTTTTTTAGTTCTAACAATTACTGCTCGTGATACTTCACCTTTTTTAACTGTTCCATTTGGTATTGCAGTTTTAACAGACACTACAATTGTATCACCAACAGTAGCATATTTTCTATCGCTACCGCCAAGTACTCGGATGCATCTTACTCGCTTTGCGCCAGAATTATCCGCAACAATTAAATTAGTTTCTTCTTGAATCATCTTATAAAATCTCCTTACTTGGCTTTTTCAACAATTTCTACAAGGCGCCATCTCTTATTCTTGCTAAGGGGGCGAGTTTCCATAATTTTAACTTTATCACCTAAACCGCATTCTTTCTTTTCATCATGAGCCATCAACTTAGTAGTTTTCTTAAAATACTTTTTGTAGATAGGATGAGGAACTTTTCTTTCGATCGCAACTGTAATGGTCTTATCCATTTTATTGCTTACTACTACACCAATTCTAGTTTTTCTTAAAGTACGTGGTTCCATCTTTTAAGCTTTAGCTCCTTCCTTGTTATCTGTTTGAGCTACTTTCTCTGCTTTTAGTCTCTCAGTCAAAATAGTTTTCATTCTGGCAATTTCTTTTTTAGCAAGTGCAAGTTTAGAAGTGTTATTCAACTGTTTAAGCTGATGTGAGAAACGAAGATCAACTAAATTCGTTTCTTCTTCTTCTATTCTCTTAACAAGTTCATCACTTGTCATTTCTTTAATTTCGTATAATTTCATTTTCTATATTCTTTTATTATTCAATATCAGGTCTGCTTACAACTTTAGTTTTAATAGGAAGTTTATGTGAACATAACTTCAATGCTTCACTTGCCAATTCTTTTGTAATGCCAGCAACTTCAAACATTACTCTTCCGGGTTTAATAACGGCTACCCAAAACTCAGGACCGCCTTTTCCTTTTCCCATTCTTGTTTCAAGAGGTTTTTTAGAAACTGGCTTATCAGGAAAAATTCTAATCCAAACC
The DNA here is from genome assembly GCA_038214015.1 of Ignavibacteriales bacterium. Taxonomy (GTDB): domain Bacteria; phylum Bacteroidota; class Ignavibacteria; order Ignavibacteriales; family Ignavibacteriaceae; genus IGN3. The sequence goes on from JBBQSH010000004.1 coordinate 33,273, forward strand.
TTACCATCTCTTTTCATTTTTCTGGTAAGAGCAACACGGCAGGCTTCAATCTGTCTGCTTGTAATCCAGGCTGGTTCCATAGCTTTTAATCCAAAATCTCCAAATGCAACGGAACTACCTCTATAGGCTTTGCCAGCTCTTCTTCCGCGCTGTGATTTTCTGTACTTTACTCTTTTTGGCATTAACATAAGAAAAAAACTCCTAAGCGATTTTATTCAGTGACTCTTTTGCCAAGAATTTCTCCACGGCAAATCCAAACTTTAATTCCAATCGAACCATAAATTGTTTCAGCTCTACCATTTGCATAATCTATATCAGCCCTGATGGTATGAAGCGGAATTCTTCCGTCCTTATACTGTTCAGTTCTTGCCATTTCAGCACCGCCAAGTCTTCCAGCACACATAATCCTGATACCTTCTGCACCCATTCTCATAGCCGCCGTAATAGAAGTTTTCATTGCTCTTCTGAATGAAACTCTTCCGGCAAGCTGGTTTGCAATATTTTCTGCAACTAAATAAGCATCTAATTCAGGTCTTTTAATTTCTGAGATCTGCACTTTTACATCTTTACTTGTAACTCTTTTTAATTCTTCTTCAAGCTGAGTAATTTCTTTACCGCTTTTACCAATTACAACTCCAGGTCTTGAAGTATGAATTGTAAGAATAATATTTTTTGAAGTTCTGTCAATAACAATTCTTGAAATCCCCGCCTTTTTCAATCTGTTTCTAACATATGCACGAAGTTTAACATCTTCGAGTAATTTAGGTGCATAACTTTTATTTTCATACCAGTTAGAATCCCAACCTCTGATGACTCCAACTCTAAATCCTACGGGGTGTGTTTTTTGTCCCAAAAATCTATCTCCTTAATTATACTTTACTTGCAACAATTACTGTTAAATGACAGGATCTTTTTCTGATTCTGTACGCACGTCCCATTGGTGCAGGCGAAATTCTTTTTATTGTCGGTCCCTGATCTACAAAAACTTCTTTTACAAATAAATCTTGTGGTTCAACTCGTGTGGCATCATCTGAATTCAGCAAATTTGCAACTGCTGATCGTAAAGTTTTTTCAGCATCTTTTGAAGAATGCTTTGATGAAAAGTGTAATACTTCCAAAGCTTTATCAACACGCATTCCTCTGATAAGATCAATAACCAATCTCATTTTTCGCGGTGATGAACCTATGTACCTATTTATTGCTTTAGCTTCCATTAATTTCAAATCCTATTATTTATGCTTTAGATGCTTTTTCTGCTTTTGTACCTGGATGACCTCTAAATATTCTTGTAGGAGAAAACTCACCAAGTTTATGACCAACCATATTTTCAGTTACGTAGACAGGAATCATTTTATTACCATTATGTACTGCAATTGTATGTCCAACAAAATCTGGAAAAATTGTTGATGAACGTGACCAGGTCTTTATAATTTTTTTCTGATTAGTATCGTTTAGCTTTTTAATTTTTTCTGCTAATTTATAATCTAGAAAAGGACCTTTTTTTACGGATCTTGGCATAAGTTACTCTCTAATTACTACTTGCGTCTTTTAATAATGTGTTTATTAGATTCTTTTTTTCTTTTTCTGGTTTTTAAACCTTTAGCTTTTTGTCCCCAAGGAGAAACCGGATGACCGCCGCCTGAAGTTTTACCTTCACCCCCACCCATTGGGTGATCTACAGGGTTCATTGCAACACCTCTAACACTTGGTCTTATTCCGCGCCATCTATTTCTTCCAGCTTTGCCCTGACTTAAATTTTCATGTTCAGCGTTTCCAACAACACCATATGTAGCCATACATTCTAATCTTATCAATCTCACTTCACCTGATGGCATCTTTAGCTGTGCGAAATCTCCCTCTTTAGCCATAACCTGAAGTGATGCTCCTGCACTTCTTCCTAACTGTCCGCCTTTACCTGGTTTCATTTCAACGTTATGAACAAAACTTCCAAGAGGCATTTCCTTTAATGGAAGTGCATTACCAATTATAATATCACTACCAGGACCAGAAACTATCTTACTTCCAACTTTTAAACCTTCAGGTGCAAGAATGTATCTCTTTTCACCATCAGCATAATGAAGCAATGCAATTCTGCAAGTTCTGTTAGGATCATATTCTATCGAGAAAACTTTTGCAGGAATGCCAGCTTTGTTTCTCTTAAAATCTATAATTCTATATCTTCTTTTATGTCCGCCGCCAATAAATCTTGTTGTAATGTGTCCAAGATTATTTCTTCCGCCGGATTTTTTAATAACCCCGGTAAGAGATTTTTCCGGAGTTGTTTTAGTAATCTCCTCAAAAGTAGAGTTTGATCTAAATCTTGATCCCGGAGTAGTTGGTTTTAATTTTTTAATGCCCATTATATAATCCTGTTTCCTATACTATACTTGCTCAAAAAGTTCAATTTTTTCGCCTTCTTTAAGAGTAATGATGGCTTTTTTATATCGTGCAGTTCTACCTTCAAATCTTCCACTTTTTCTAAACTGAGATTTAACTTTTCCCGGGTGATTTATGGTTCTAACTTCCACAACATGAACATCAAACTTTTTTTCAATTGCTTTTTTAATTTCAATTTTATTTGCTTTGGGACTAACTAAAAAACCATACTTACCAGCTTGTTCAGCACTAATGTTTGTCATTTTTTCAGTTATAAGCGGTCTTACTAAAATATTATTCATAATTAACTTACCACCTCTGCACTTGCAGCAAATGTTTTTTCAATTTCCTTAACAGCGCTCTTTTGTAAAATCAATATCTGATTGTTTAATAAATCATATGTTGATGCTTTTGAAGCTTCCAACACTTTTACTTTAGGAATATTTCTTCCTGATTTATAAACGTTTGAATTGTTTGCCTCAGTAAGTAGAAGAATTTTTTTGCCACTTACCTTTAAAGCACTTAGAATTTTTGAAAATTCTTTTGTCTTTGGCTGTTCAATATTAAAATCTTCAACTACTAAAAGCTGCGAATCCTTTACTTTATAACTAAAAGCAGATTTACGAGCTAATCGTCTAACCTTCTTTGGTAAATCTTGTCTGTAATCTCTCGGGCGAGGACCAAAAATAGTTCCACCACCCACCCATAATGGAGAGCGTGATGTACCGGCACGAGCGCCGCCACGTCCTTTTTGCTTCCATGGTTTTTTACCACCGCCTCTTACTTCTCCTCTTTCTTTAGACTTGGAAGTACCTTGTCTTTGGTTTGCCAAGAAAGCCTTAACAGATAAGTAGATTGCGTGGTCATTGGGTTCAATTGCAAAAATGCTATCGGATAAATCTATTTTATCACCCGATTTTGATCCATCTATTTTTAAAATATCAAGCGTCATTTTATTAACCGAATTACTTCTTAATCAATTCTAAAATTGTATTCACGGCACCAGGAACAGCGCCTTTAACAAAAATTATATTTTGTTCTGGAATAACTTTAACTACTTTTAATCCTTGAATGGTTACATTTTCATAACCCATTCTACCAGCCATTTTCATACCTTTAAATACTCTTGATGGATACGAACTTGAACCAATAGAACCAGGAGCTCTAAGTCTATCACTTTGTCCGTGAGTTGCTCCGCCAACACCGCTAAAATTATGACGTCTCATTACACCCTGAAATCCCTTGCCCTTATTCTTACCTCGAACTTTAATTTTTTCACCCTCAACAAAAAAGTCGGCACCAATCTGATCGCCTACTTTATAATCTCCGGCATCAAAATTCCTAAACTCTTTTAATAGTCTTGCGGGTTTTATTCCGCTACTTTTGTATTGACCGGCCAATGGTTTAGATGTGTGCTTTTCTTTTCTTTCACCAAAGGATAATTGAAAAGCTTCATAACCATTTTTTTCTTTAGTTCTAATATTAACAACCATACATGGTCCTGCTTGAATAACAGTAACAGGTATAATCTCTCCGTCTTTACCGAAGATATTAGACATTCCCAATTTTTTACCAATTATGCCAGACATCTTATCTCCAATATTCATTATAGCTTAATCTCAATATCAACGCCCGCAGGAATATCCAACTTACTTAAAGAGTCCACGGTTTTGTTGTTTGAGTTATGGATATCGATTATTCTTTTGTGCGCCCTAGTTTCAAATTGCTCTCTTGATTTTTTATCTACGTGAGGTGAACGTAAAACTGTATAAATAGTTCTTTTGGTTGGAAGTGGAATAGGTCCGGAAACAACCGCACCAGTACTTCTAACCGTTTTAATAATCTTCTCGGTAGATTTATCAATCAAAATGTGATCGTACGATTTCAATTTAATTCTTATTTTTTGACCGGGCACTTAATCAACTCCTTATATTAAATTAGATAAGAAAAGGGAGTTTAACTCCCTTTTCAAGAGCACACTAAATAATTTTTAAGTAATTATTTAATAATCTTTGTAACAACACCAGAACCAACTGTTCTACCGCCCTCGCGGATAGCAAATCTTAACTTTTCTTCCATAGCGATAGGAGCAATCAATTCAATTGATAAGTTAACATTATCACCAGGCATAACCATTTCAGTACCTTCTGGTAATGTAGCAACACCTGTTACGTCAGTAGTTCTGAAATAAAACTGTGGTCTATAACCATTAAAGAATGGAGTGTGTCTTCCACCTTCATCTTTTGAAAGTACATAAACAGAACCTTCAAAATTTGTATGAGGTGTTATTGATCCTGTTTTTGCAAGAACCATTCCTCTTTCGATTTCATTTTTATCAACCCCTCTTAATAGGATACCGGCATTATCTCCAGCCATAGCTTTATCTAATTCTTTTCTAAACATTTCTATACCGGTAACAACTGTTTTCTTATGTAAACCTAATCCGATAAGTTCAACTTCTTCCTGAATCTTAACCTGGCCTCTTTCAACTCTACCAGTAGCAACTGTACCACGACCTGTAATTGAGAATACATCCTCAACCGGCATTAAGAAAGGTTTATCCGCATGTCTTTCAGGTACAGGAATATAGCTATCAACTGCGTCCATAAGTTCCCAAATACAGTTATATCTAGGATCCGTTGTCTCTGCATTTGAAGCACCAGCTTCTAATGCTTGAAGAGCTGATCCTTTAATTATCGGGATTTCAGTTCCAGGAAATTCATACTGAGTTAATAAATCTCTTAATTCTTCTTCAACTAATTCAATCAATTCAGGATCATCAACCATATCAACTTTATTCAAAAATACAACCATTTTCGGAACACCTACCTGGCGAGCAAGAAGGATATGTTCTCTGGTCTGAGGCATAGGACCATCGGTTGCAGCAACAACCAATATTGCACCGTCCATTTGGGCAGCACCGGTAATCATGTTTTTAACATAATCAGCGTGACCTGGGCAATCTACGTGTGCGTAATGTCGGTTAGCAGTTGAGTATTCAACGTGCGCAGTTGCAATTGTAATACCTCTTTCTCTCTCTTCAGGTGCATTATCAATACTATCAAAAGTTCTTATTGCTGATAAGCCTTTTCTAGCGAGAGCCATTGTGATGGCAGCGGTTAATGTGGTTTTACCATGATCTACGTGACCAATTGTTCCAACGTTAACGTGTGGTTTGCTCCTGTCAAATTTTTCTTTAGCCATCGAATTCTCCTTTAATAAATTTTTTTAAGTTTTTTTGATCCAGTTATTAATGTTATGCTGATTTTTTTCCTAAAGTTTTTTCAGAAATTTCTTCTGCAATTGATTTTGGAACAGAAGAATAATGATCAAACTGCATAGAATAAATTGCTCTGCCTTGACTCATCGATCTTAATATTGTAGCGTATCCAAACATTTCAGATAATGGTACATGTGATTTTATAACTTGAGCATCTTTTCTAGCAGAAAATCCTTCTATTTTTCCTCTTCTAGAATTCAAATCACCCATAACATCACCTAAATATTCTTCAGGAGTTACAACTTCAACAGACATAATTGGTTCAAGTAATACAGGATTTGCTTTTTTAGCACCAGCTTGGAATGCCATTGAACCAGCTACTCTGAATGAAATTTCATCTGAATCTACATCGTGATACGAACCATCATATAGTTTTGCTTTTATATCAACCATCGGAAAACCAGCAATGATACCATTCTTCATTGCATCTTGAATACCATGCGAGACCGCAGGAATATATTCTTTAGGAACAACTCCGCCAACGATACCATTTATAAATTCAAATCCTTTTCCAACTTCATTAGGACTAATCTCGACCCAAACATGTCCAAATTTTCCACGACCACCAGATTGCTTAACAAACTTACCTTCGGCTTGTACACTTTGAGTAATCGTTTCTCTATAAGCAACTTGAGGTTTACCAATGTTAGCTTCAACTTTAAATTCCCGTTTCATTCTATCCACAAGAATTTCCAAATGAAGTTCTCCCATACCGCTAATTAAAGTCTGCCCTGTTTCTTCATCAACTTTAACTTTAAATGTTGGATCCTCATCAGATAATTTTGATAACGCATCCGAGAGCTTATCTTGATCAGCTTTTGTTTTGGGCTCGATAGCAATCTGAATTACTGGTTCAGGAAAAACTATTCGCTCCATCACAACAGGATGATCTTCAGAACATAAAGTATCACCTGTTCTTGTAAACTTTAAACCAACAGCAGCCGCAATGTCGCCTGCTTTAACTTCTGAAATTTCTTCTCTATGATTAGCATGCATTTGTAATAGTCTGCTAATTCTTTCTTTCTTGCCGCTAACGGAGTTAAAGATGTATGAACCAGATTTTAATTGTCCTGCATATACTCTAAAAAATGTAAGTTTGCCAACAAATGGATCGTTCATAATTTTAAAAGCAAGTGCAGTAAAATGTTCATCCTCACTAATTTTTCTTTTTACAGAATCATTAAGCCCAATATGATGAGCTTCAATTTCTTTTGCGTCAATTGGGGCAGGAAGAAAATCTACAACTGCATCCAACAACTTTTGGACACCTTTATTCTTAAATGATGATCCGCATAACACAGGAATTATTTTTAATTCGATTGTGGCTCGTCTAAGAACTGTTTTAATTTCTGCTGCACTAATTTCTTTTCCATCAAGATACTTTTCTAAGAGTGTATCATCAACATCAGAGACAGCCTCCAACATCAATGTTCGATACTTGGTAGCAATTTCCAATAAGTCATGAGGTATAGGCATATCATCAAAGGTTGATCCGAACGCTTCTTCTCGAAACATTCTGGCATTAAACTCGATTAAATCTATAACACCAACAAACATATCCCCTTCACCAATAGGAAGGTTAATTGGAATAGCATTGGCACCTAATCTTTCTTTCATCATTTCTACTGCATGATAAAAATCGGCACCCGTTCTATCCATTTTGTTGATGAATGCCATTCTCGGCACTTCATACTTATCAGCTTGACGCCATACAGTTTCAGACTGTGGTTCAACACCACCAACTGCACAAAAAAGTGCAACTGCACCATCTAATATTCTTAGTGATCTTTCAACTTCTACGGTAAAATCAACGTGTCCAGGTGTATCAATAATATTAATTTGATGATCATCCCAAAAACAAGTAGTAGCTGCACTAGTAATAGTGATGCCTCTTTCTTTTTCTTGTTCCATCCAATCCATGGTTGCAGCACCATCATGCACTTCACCTATTCTATGCAATTTACCAGTGTAAAATAATATTCTCTCTGTGGTAGTAGTCTTACCCGCATCAATATGGGCCATAATACCAATGTTACGAACTTTATCTATTTTAACTTTGCTTGCCATTAATTCCTAATCAATTCTTTCATTACCATTTAAAGTGGGCAAAGGCTTTATTAGCCTCAGCCATTTTGTGAACATCTTCTTTTTTCTTAACTGATGAGCCTTCACCATTAGAAGCAGCTATTAGCTCAGAAGCTAATTTTGCAGACATGGATTTTTCGCCTCGTGTTCTTGAATAATTTTTAATCCATCTCATTGCTAAAGCAATTCTTCTTTCAGGTCTAACTTCAGTCGGAACTTGATAAGTAGCACCACCAACTCTTCGGCTTCTAACTTCAATCATTGGTTGTGTATTTGAAATTGCTTTTTTAAATACTTCCAAACCGGGTTTACTGGTTTTTTCTTCTATTAACTTGAAAGCATCATATATTACATTTCTCGCAACCGCTTTTTTACCATCATACATTACACAGTTAACAAATTTTGATACCAAAATATCGTTAAACTTTGGATCAGGTTTTAAATATTTCTTTTCTGCTCGTCTTTTTCTCATTTTTTATTCGCTTTTGGTTTTTTAGTACCATATTTAGAACGACTTTTCTTCCTATCTGCAACTCCACTTGTATCAAGGGTACCTCGGATAATGTGATATCTAACGCCAGGTAAATCTTTAACTCTTCCACCACGAATCATAACGATGGAGTGTTCTTGTAAATTATGTCCTTCTCCAGGTATATATGCCGTTACTTCTACATTTGTTTTTGTAAGTCTTACTCTTGCAACTTTTCTTAAAGCAGAATTAGGTTTTTTAGGCGTAGTAGTATAAACTCTTGTGCAAACACCTCTTTTTTGAGGACAAGCATCTAGAGCTGGAGCTTTATTTTTAGATAAAATTCTGACTCTACCTTTTCTAACAAGTTGATTAATCGTGGGCACAAAAACTCCTAAAAATTACTTCTTTAAAAAAATTCAGATTTCAAATATAGTTTTCAGTTTAAATTTTGTCAAGAAAACTGAAATTATTTTTACAATTAACTGTTTTTAATATTAATTAGCTTTAGAAACAGTAACTATTACCGAATAAATAAACTATTCATTTGACATTAGTTCTTTTTCTTCGACTTTTTCTTCAGCACTTTCTACTTCTTCACTCTCTAACATAATATTTCTATACTTTTTAATTCCTGTACCAGCCGGAATTAAGTGACCCATAACAACATTCTCTTTTAATCCCAATAGATGATCTACTTTAGCTTCTGTAGCAGCATTAGCAAGCACCTTGGTAGTCTCCTGGAAGGATGCAGCTGATATGAAACTTTCCGTTGAAAGAGCCGCCTGAGTGATTCCTAAGAGTATATGTTCAAAGGTTGCGGAATCTGCATCTCTAGCAACTATTTCTTTTTTCTCTTTCTTTTTTAAATCGGAATTAAATTCTCTTAGTTTAGATTTTGAAATTAACTGACCATTTTTAAGTTTAGAGTCACCTTTATCTTCAACATATACCATATGGGTTATTTTATTATTCTCCTCAATGAACTCTATTCGATCAACAATATCTTCTTCAAGGAATCTTGTGTCACCTGGGGAAACTATTTTTATTTTCTGTAACATCTGGCGTACGATAACTTCTATGTGTTTATCATTAATTTTAACACCTTGCAGTCTATATACATCCTGAATCTCATTAACCAGATATTCCTGAACTGCACTGGTTCCTTTAATGGCTAAGATATCATGTGGATTTACAGGACCGTCAGTAATTTTTTCACCAGCAGGAATTTCATCACCTTCCTGAACAAGTATATGTTTTTGTAAAGCAACATTATATTTCTTCTCATCAGATTTATCAGGTGCAACAACAAGAATTTCTCGAGAACCTTTTTTACGAGCACCAAATTTTACAAATCCCTCTATCTCTGAAACAACAGCAGATTCGTGAGGACTTCTTGCTTCAAAAAGTTCCGTTACTCTCGGAAGACCACCTGTAATATCCCTGCTCTTTGTAGTTTGTTTAGATATTTTTGCTAAGATAGTTCCCGCTAAAATCTTCTCTCCATCTTCAACAGATAAATATGCACGTACAGGAAGGTTGAAAGATTTTTTAACACCATCTTCATTTTCAATAAGAATGCTCGGTGTTAAATTTTTATCTTTAGATTCGATAACAACTTTTTGGACGTGTCCTGTTTGATCATCAGTTACCTGCTGTAATGTAATTCCATCAATCAGATCTACAAATTTAACTCGTCCATAAATATCAGAAAGAATTACTGCATTATAAGGATCATGATTGTAGAGAGGTTGTCTCTTTTTAATTTTTTGTCCATCATTAACGAGCAGTTCAGCACCGTAAGGAACATCGTATTTTTTTAACTGCCTGTTATTCTCATCATAAATTTCAATCAATCCTCGTCGACCCGTAACAACATTAAATTTAATATCCGCACCACCAAATGGATCTTTTTCTGTTTTTTCAACTGCACTAACTTTTTCAAATTTTAATATACCATCTATATTTGATTCTACTTGAGATTGTGATGCAATTCTTGAAGATGTACCACCAAGATGGAATGTACGAAGAGTTAGCTGTGTGCCTGGCTCACCGATCGATTGAGCAGCGATAATTCCAACAGCTTCTCCAATCTCAACAGGTTTTCCTGTTGTAAGATTTCTTCCATAACATTTTAGACATACACCACGTTTTGATTCACACGTAAGCACTGTTCGTATATAAACAGAATCAATACTTGCATCCGCAATTTTTTCTGCTATCTCTTCAGATATTATGTTACCAGCTTCAATAATTACTTCTTCAGTGCGAGGATCATAAACATCTTCCTGTGCAAAGCGTCCTGTTATGCGTTCTGCTAATGGTTCTCTTTCCTCTTCAACATCCTTAAGGGCTTTAATTTCAATTCCAAGGATAGTTCCACAGTCTACTTCAGAAATGATAACATCCTGGGCAACATCAACCAATCTTCTTGTAAGATATCCGGCATCTGCTGTCTTTAGAGCAGTATCAGCTAATCCTTTTCTAGCACCGTGTGTTGATATAAAGTATTCTAATACTGAAAGTCCTTCTTTAAAGTTTGCAACAATCGGATTTTCAATAATTTCGCCAGCTTGACCGGAAAGCGTTTTTTGAGGTTTCATCATCAAGCCTCTCATACCAGCTAACTGTCTTACTTGCTCTTGAGAACCTCTTGCACCGGAATCTACCATCATGTGTAATGAATTAAAACCTTTATTGTGCTGTTTAATTTTTTCCATTAACGCACGGGCAACATCATTTGTAGTATGAGTCCAAACGTCAATTATTTTATTGTATCGTTCAGCATCTGTTATAACACCCATCTCGTGTTCGTTAAGGATACTCTCAACTTTTTTGTTAGCTTTCGTAATTAAAGCTTGCTTCTCTTCAGGAATTATCATATCGCCAAAACTTACTGAAAGTCCGCCGGCTGTTGAATATCTAAATCCTAAGTCTTTTAAATCATCAAGAAACTTGGCAGTAATTTTATTACCAAGCTTAATGAATATTTTACCAATTATACCACCAAATACTTTTTTGATTAAAAGTTGATTGATATAACCCATTTCTTTAGGTACTATTTGATTGAAAATTACTCTTCCTGTTGTTGTTTCAATCATCTCACCATCAACTCTAACCTTTATCTTAGCATGTAAACCAACAACTCTGTTATCGTAAGCGATTATAACTTCTTCGGGTGAAGAGAACATCATTCCTTCCCCTTTATCACCCTCTTTTAATTTTGTAAGATAGTAACATCCCAAAACTATATCCTGAGTTGGAACAACTATAGGACTTCCATTTTGAGGTGAAAGTATATTGTGACTTGATAACATTAAAAGAGATGCTTCGAGTTGTGCTTCATAAGATAGTGGTACGTGCACAGCCATCTGATCACCGTCAAAGTCAGCGTTAAAAGCTGTACAAACCATTGGATGAAGTCTTATAGCTCTTTCATCAATAAGTGTTGGCTGAAATGCTTGGATACCAAGTCTGTGAAGCGTTGGCGCACGGTTTAACAAAATTGGATGAGCTTCAATAATTTTTGCAAGAATATCCCAGATTATTGGATCTTTTCTATCAACAACTTTTCTTGCACTCTTAACAGTTTTGTTGTGTCCTCTTTCGATAAGCTTGCGAATAATAAAAGGTTTGAATAGTTCAACAGCCATATCCTTAGGAAGTCCGCACTGATGAAGTTTTAATTCCGGTCCAACAACAATTACAGAACGACCCGAATAATCAACTCTTTTACCTAAAAGATTTTGACGGAACCTTCCTTGTTTTCCTTTAAGCATATCGCTTAATGATTTTAAAGGACGGTTATTATCACTTCTAACTGCACTGCCTCTTCTTGAGTTATCAAACAAAGCATCAACAGCTTCTTGAAGCATTCTTTTTTCGTTACGAAGAATTACTTCAGGAGCTTTAATATCTATTAATCTTTTTAATCTGTTATTACGGATAATAACACGACGATATAAATCATTAAGATCACTGGTTGCAAATCTTCCACCTTCAAGTGGAACGAGCGGGCGAAGTTCTGGTGGAATAACCGGAATATAATTTAATACCATCCACTCAGGTTTGTTTGGAACTTTACCTTCTTCTTCTTTAAATGCTTCAAGTACACGCAATCTTTTTAGAAAGTCTGCTTTTTTCTGCTGTGATGTTTCAACTTTTACTGCTTCCCTAAGCTGTTTAGAAAGTTCTTCAACATTAGTTTTCTTAAGAATTTCTTTAACTGCATCGCCGCCAATTTTAGCAACAAATTTTTTCGGATCATCGTTGTCTAATTTTTCATTTCCATCAGGCAATGAATTCATAACTTCAAAATATTGGTCTTCAGAAATAAGATCTAATCTACTTAATCCAGTAATGCCTGGATTTAAAACCACATAAGATTCATAATAAATTATTTTTTCAAGTTCTTTAAGACTAACACCAATTATGTTTCCAATTTTTGATGGTTGTGTTCTAAAAAACCAAATGTGCACAACAGGAACAGCAAGTCCAATGTGTCCCATTCTTTCACGTCTAACACTCTTCTGTGTAACTTCAACACCGCAGCGATCGCATATAATACCTTTGTATCTAATTCTTTTATACTTACCACAAAAGCATTCCCAATCTCGTGTTGGTCCGAATATTTTTTCACAGAACAGTCCATCTTTTTCAGGACGGAATGATCTGTAATTTATTGTTTCCGGTTTAGTTACTTCGCCATACGATCTTGACAAAATATCATCAGGACTTGCTAAGCCGATGGTGATACTACTAATATCTCTCATTGCATTTTCTTGAACTCTAAAAGCCATTTTTATATCTCCTAATTTCTAAGTGAAATAATGTTTAACGTTAATTAATTTTTATATCCAGACCTAAGCCCTGGAGTTCTTTAATAAGAACGTTAAACGATTCAGGAATATTTGGTTCCTGTAAGTTTTCACCCTTAACAATTGCTTCATATACTTTTGCTCTACCCGCAACGTCATCACTCTTTATTGTTAAGATTTCCTGTAATATGTGAGAAGCACCGTAACCTTCAAGTGCCCAAACTTCCATTTCTCCAAATCTCTGACCACCAAATTGTGCTTTACCACCAAGAGGCTGCTGAGTAATTAGGGAGTATGGCCCGATTGACCTTGCGTGAATCTTATCATCAACCAAGTGACTTAACTTTAACATATAGATGTATCCGCAGGTAACTTTCTGATGCAATTTTTCACCACTTCTGCCATCATATAAATCAGTTTTACTTCCGGTTTCCAAACCTGCTTTTACTAACCATTCATCTACATCTTCTACTTTTGCACCATCAAATATTGGAGTTGCAAATTTGACTCCAAGTTTTTTTCCAACCCAGCCTAAAGCTGTTTCATACAACTGCCCTAAGTTCATACGAGAAGGTACACCAAGTGGATTAAGGATAATATCCACGGGAGTTCCATCAGGTAAATAAGGCATATCTGCAGCAGGTACTATTTTAGCTACAACACCTTTGTTTCCGTGTCTTCCTGCCATTTTATCACCTACAGAAAGTTTACGTTTTTTAGCAACATAAACTTTTGCAAGCTGCACAATTCCAGGAGGCAGTTCATCACCACTCTGAATTTTAATTCTTTCTCTCTTAAAATCTTCTTCAATATCAGTTTTGATTGTGAAGTAATTTCTAAAGAGTGAGTTTATAAGATTATTTGTTTTCTTTGTTTCAAACCAATCAAGTGTGTAATCAAGTTTGGTTACATCTTCCATTGCTGAGAATGTTTCATCTTTTATGGTTGAGCCACTTCTTAAAACAACACTACCATCAAGATCTCTTATTCCGGTTGTTGTTTGATCTTTTGTAATCTTTGAAAGTTTTTCAACTAACTTTTGGTAATGATCTTGAAGTTTTCTTTTAAATTCCTGTTCAAGTTTATCAAAAGCAATTTTTTCTTGTTTCTTTGAATCGTTATCTCTTTTCTTGCGACTGAAAAGACGAGTTTTTATAACTGTTCCTTTAAGTCCCGGAGGCGCTTTTAAAGATGCATCTTTAACATCACCTGCTTTATCTCCAAAGATTGCGCGTAATAATTTTTCTTCTGGTGTTGGATCAGTCTCTCCTTTTGGAGTAATTTTTCCAATAAGAATATCACCTTCTTTAACTTCAGCTCCTTCTCTAATTATTCCATCTTCATCAAGATTCTTTACAGCTTCTTCACTTACGTTAGGAATTTCACGTGTTAATTCTTCTTCACCACGTTTTGTTTCTCTAACTTGTAATTCAAATTCTTCAATATGAATTGAAGTATATACATCTTCACTTACAACTCTTTCACTAATAATAATAGCATCCTCAAAGTTGTAACCTCTCCAGGGCATAAATGCAACAAGTACATTTCTACCTAATGCTAATTCGCCGCCATCAGTTGCAGCGCCATCTGCAAGAACATCGCCTCTTTTAAGTTTCTGACCTTGTTTTACAATAGGGATCTGATTTATACAGGTTTCTTGATTTGTACCATGAAACTTTGTGAGTGGATAAGTTACTTCTCTAATTTCATTGAAGCTTGTTAATGCTTCAAAACTATTAGGGTTTATATCATACTTTACAATTACCTTATTAGCATCAACATATTCAACAACACCATTATCCTCAGCTAAAAGCAATGCTTTTGAATCGTGCGCAATTTTTTCTTCCATTCCGGTTCCAACAATCGGAGCCTCCGGTTTTAATAACGGAACTGACTGACGCTGCATGTTAGAACCCATTAATGCTCTGTTTGCATCATCATGCTCAAGAAATGGAATTAAAGCTGCGGCTGCACTTACAATTTGTGCTGGTGCAACATCCATGTATTGCAAATCTTCCGGATGTACAATTGGAAACTCGCCTTTTAATCTTGACTTAACTCTTTCGTTAACAAATTTTCCAGACTCGGTAATGGGAGCGTTTGCCTGAGCGATTGTAAAAGCATCTTCATGTTCAGCGGTTAAATATTCAACTTCTTCTGTAACTTTTCCTTTTATAACTTTTCTATACGGAGTTTCTAAAAATCCGTATCTATTAACCCTTGCATAAATAGTAAGCGAAGAAATAAGACCGATATTCGGACCTTCCGGTGTTTCAATCGGACATAAGCGACCGTAATGTGTATAGTGAACGTCACGAACTTCAAATCCGGCTCGCTCGCGAGTAAGACCGCCTGGTCCTAAAGCAGACATCCTTCTTTTGTGGGTCATCTCGGCTAATGGATTTGTTTGATCCATAAATTGTGAAAGCTGATTTGTTCCGAAGAAAGCGTTGATTACACTGCTTATTGTTCTGGCATTTACCAAATCTTGCGGAGTAAAGTTTTCAGTATCACGCATGTTCATTCGTTCTTTTATGGTTCTTGCCATGCGTGCCATACCAACATTAAACTGCTGACCTAATTGTTCTCCTACAGTTCTAATTCTTCTATTACCAAGATGATCTATATCATCAACAGAAACAGCACCTTCTTTAAGATCTATTATATATTTTATAATTGAAATAATATCTTCGACAGTTAAAACTGTTGTTGTTTCCGGAATATTTAATTCCAGTTTATGATTCATTCTATGTCTTCCAACATCTCCTAAATCATATCTTTTATCATTAAAGAAAAGTTTTTCTATAAGTGTTTCAGCAGTAGTTAAATCCGGAGCCTCTCCAGATCTTAACTGTCTATAGATTGCATACAGAGCTTCTTCCCGTGTGTGCGAAGTATCTTTTCTTAAAGTATTTACAACTAAATTTTGATCATTAGTAGAATCAGATTTGATGAATTTCAATACATCAACTTCTGCATCGTTTATTCTTTCAAGATCTTCTTCTGATAATATTGAATCTCGAGTTAAGAAAATTTCACCTGTTGACATATCAAAAATGTCACTGGCAATCATTCTACCCAGGTAATTTTCTAACTTTGCCTTTTTAACAGTAACATTTTCAACCAAACCAAATAATTTTAAAATTTCCTCATCTGATTCAAATCCAAGAGCACGCAATAAAGTAGTTGCCGGAAATTTCTTTCGTCGATCTATATAAACATACATTACGTAATTTATATCTGTTGCAAACTCTACCCACGATCCTCTTAAAGGAATAATACGTGCTGAGTATATTGGAGTACCATTAGGATGCAATGTTTGCGCAAATGCAACACCGGGAGATCTGTGTAATTGGGATACAACTACTCTCTCCGCACCGTTAATAACAAAAGTTCCCTTCTCAGTCATAAACGGTAAGTTGCCAAGGTAAACTTCCTGTTCAACAGTATTAATAAATTCTTCTGTTTCAGGATCTTTTGTAGAAAGTCTTAACTTAGCTTTTAGCGGAGCCGCAAAAGTAAGACCTCTTTCCAAACATTCTTCAATAGAGAATCTTGGTTTTTCTACATAATACTCTAAAAAATCTAGTCTGTAATTTTCTTTATTATCGAAAATCGGAAAATTGGTTAAAAAAACTTGCTGTAACCCTTTTATTTCTCTTTTAAGGGGATGAGTATCAAGCTGAACAAAATCTTCAAATGTTTCAGTTTGAATTCCTAAAAGATTGGGTATATCAATGACTGATGGAATACGGCCAAAGGAAATACGCTTGTTATCCAATTGTGAACCTCCTAAAAATTATCAAATGCTATTAAATGAGCATCCTAAACAACGTTTCTACATAAAACAAAAGCGATAAGACGGATTTTACCGTCTAATCACTTAAATAAGATCAATTAAATCTAAATTTTATAACTATTTTAAAGTTACAGTCGCGCCGGCATCTTCAAGTTCTTTCTTGATTTTTTCGGCTTCATCTTTTGATGCTTGTTCTTTAACTGTTTTTGGAGCACCATCAACAAGATCTTTAGCTTCTTTTAAGCCTAATCCTGTATGTGCCCTAACAACTTTAATGACGTTAATTTTCTTTTCACCTGTAGTTTGAAGAATAACATCAAATTCTGTCTGTTCTTCAACTGGGGCGGCGGATGCAGCAGCTGGTCCAGCCATCATAACTGGTGCAGATGCTGTAACACCAAATTCTTCTTCAAGTGCTTTCTTTAATTCTGAAGCTTCTAGAAGAGACATTCCTTTTATAATTTCGAGTGCTTGTGCAACTTTTTCTGACATTTTATTTCTCCTGAATTTAATTTCTAATTTAATTAAGCGGCTTTTTTCTTAGAAACTTCGTCAATAACACTTACTAAGTTTCTAATTACTGCAGCAATAGATCCAACTATGCCTGACGCAGGTGAATTTAGACTGCCAAGAATACCGGCAATCACTTCTTCTTTTGTAAGCAATTCTGCTAATTCTTTAAGTTTACTTCCATCATAATATTGAGTTTCGATGTAGCAAGCTTTAAGAGGAAATTTTTGAGAAGCATCATTGTACTTCTTTATGATCTTGGCTGGTGCAACCGGATTTGTTGAAGCAAATGCAAATCCTGTCATACCTTCAAGATGGTCTGCCAGCTTTTCGAATTTACCAGATTCAACAAGAGCGCGTTTAAATAAGGTATTCTTAAATACTCTGTATTTAACTCCATCTTTTCTAAACTGATTTCTAATATCACTAATGTCTGAGACATTAATTTTAGAATAATCTGTAAGATAGACTGCAGTTGCATTCTGGATTAATTCCTTAGCTTCGGCAATTAACTCTTCTTTTTCGTTCTTATTCATTTTTCTCCCGTATCACAATTTATTATTTCGGGTCGGTTAGAAGCTATTATTATTTATTACGAGCGCGTAAATTCTTTATACGTTTAGACTTAATTCTTCTTTAGATATTTTAAGTCCTGGTCCCATTGTACTTGATAAAAACAAACTCTTAACATATTGTCCCTTAGCTGAAGAAGGTCTCATTTTAACAATTGTATTAAGAAAAGCTTTTGTATTATCAACAAGTTTATCATTTTCAAAATTAAGTTTACCTAAAGAAGTATGAACTATTCCTGTTTTTTCAACTCTAAATTCAATCTTTCCACCTTTTACTTCTTTAACAGCTTTTGATACATCCATTGTAACAGTACCACTTTTAGGATTTGGCATAAGACCTTTTGGTCCTAAAATTTTACCAAGTTTTCCAAGTTCTGCCATAGAATCCGGAGTGGCTACAATAACATCAACATCTGCCCACCCACCTTTTATTTTTTCAAGATAATCTTCAAATCCGGCATGATCTGCACCGGCATCTAAAGCCTCCTGTATTTTTGCACCTTTAGCAATAACAAGAACTTTAACAGTTTTACCTGTTCCGTGTGGTAAAGAAACTGTTCCTCTAACCATCTGGTCAGCATGCCTTGGATCTACGCCTAATCGTATGGCACAATCCAAAGATTCTACAAATTTAACCTTTGATTGATCCTTTAAGATTGAAATAGCCTCAGGAAGAGTATATTCTTTTTCCACATTAACTGATTTAATTATTTCCTTGTTTCTCTTTGTCGTTTGCATCTTTAATCACCAATAAATTTAAAAACTATCTAATAATAAACTTTTTTAGTCCTCGACGGTAATTCCCATACTTCTTGCAGTCCCGGAGACCATACTCATGGCGTGGTCAATATCAAAAGCATTAAGATCTGGCATTTTTACTTCTGCGATTTCTTTAACCTGCTTTTTAGAAACTTTTCCAACTTTTGTCCTGTGTGATTCTGCAGATCCTTTTTCAAGTTTTGCAGCTCTTTTCAATAGAACTGATGCCGGAGGAGTTTTTGTTATGAAGGTAAAAGACTTATCACTAAAGACTGTGATAACAACTGGGATTATCAATCCGTCTTTATCCTGAGTTCTAGCATTAAACTGCTTACAGAACTCCATAATGTTAACACCTTTTTGACCAAGTGCAGGACCAACTGGTGGTGAAGGATTAGCTTTACCAGCAGGAATTTGCAATTTTATATATGAATCAATTTTTTTAGCCATTTTACAACCTAATTAATATCAAACAATTATTTTTCTATTTCAGCTTGAGTAAAATCGATTTCAACGGGAGTTTTTCTTCCAAAAATTGAAACCATAACTTTAATTTTCATTTTTTCTTCATTCACTTCTTCAATCATACCTGAGAAGTTATTGAATGGACCATCAATAATTTTAACAAGATCACCGCTTCTAAAGATTGTTTCCATTCTTTCTGTGGTACTATCCTGAGAAAGTCTGCCAACAATTCTTCTAACTTCTTCCGGCTGAAGTGGATTTGGATTATTGCCCGTTCCTAAAAATCCCATTACGGATGGGGTACTAAGAATAAAATCCTTAACCTGATTATCTAGATCTACATTAACTAAAATATATCCAGGAAAAAAGTTTTTAGTTTTGCTCTTTTTCTTACCATCTTTTACTTCAAAAACTTTTTCCATTGGCACTAAAATCTCTGAAATTTTAGCCTTTAGGTGTTCATGATCAAGGAGACCCGCCTCTAAAAGATTTTTAACCTTACTTTCATGACCCGAAAATGTTCGTACCACATACCATCTGGTTTCCATTTAATTATGCACCTAAAATATCCCTTTAAAAGCTTGATTAATAATCATATCAATTACATACGTAAACAAAGACAGAATAATACAAACAACAATTACAATTTTTGTAGATTCAATAAGTTCTTCCTTAGTAGGCCAGGTAACTTTTTTCATCTCTTTAACAACATCCTGAAAGAATGTAATTACTTTATCTTTCATAATAACCTTTCAAATTTCTGCACGTCAGGAGGGACTCGAACCCCCAACCTGCGGTTTTGGAGACCGCTGCTCTACCAATTGAGCCACTGACGTATTTAATTATTTGGTTTCCTTAAAAATTACGTGTTTTCTAACAACAGGATCATATTTTTTGAACTCAACACGTGCAGGATGGGTTCTTTTATTCTTTGTAGTAGAATACCTATAACCCGTGCCGGCGCTGCTTTCCAAAACTATGATTTGTCTAATGTTGCTTTTTGCCATTTGATTTCCTTAAACTATTCAAACCTTTTTCAATTGAGCTGACGATCCCGATTTAATCGGGATGACCTCATAAAACTTAATGAGCTGACGACCGGGATTGAACCGGTGACCTCATCCTTACCAAGGATGTGCTCTACCAACTGAGCTACGTCAGCGGGATGTGATATCACCATAAATTAAAGAACAAAATCAAAAATTTTGTCCAAATTGTCTAGAGCGGGAGACGGGATTCGAACCCGCGACCAACAGCTTGGAAGGCTGTGACTCTAGCCAACTGAGTTACTCCCGCAAAAATTCCAAAATCCCTAAGAACAAAAAAGTTTCTAAATAGAAACTATTAAAGAACCTGTGGGCGGCGAGGGATTCGAACCCCCAAAGGCGCATGCCAACGGATTTACAGTCCGCCCCGGCTCTCCAACTCCGGCGTCCGCCCAGAATAATGCTAAAATAAAAGCGAGCGACAAATATATTTTTATTCAAACAAAAATGCAAATATTTTATATTTTAACTGATTCTGCTATTATATAATTTATGTAACTTTACCGTAATTATTACCGATGTAAAAATTTATGGTTTAAAGTCGGTTTTTACCAAATTGATAACTAAAGAGAGCAGCTTTTTAGATTTGACATAAATCCATGAAGTTCAAAAAAACTGAGTTTACATATATTGAATTCAAATCAAAATAAAAATAAACCGTGATATATTATTATTGAATTTTTAATGTTTCCAAAGTTCTCTATCAAGACTTCGATATTGAATTGCCTCGCTTATATGTTGAGGTAAAATATTTTCTGAGTTTTCAAGATCAGCAATTGTTCTACTTACCTTTAAAATTCTATCATAAGCTCTTGCTGATAATCCCAATTTAGTCATTGCCATTTTTAATAATTCTTCACTTTGCTCATCCAACTTACAAAAAGTTCTTACTTCCTTTGAACCCATATCACCATTGTTAAAAACATTTTTGTAATCCTTAAATCTTTGCAATTGGACTTCTCTTGCAGCAATTACTCGTTTTCTAATATCTTCAGATTTCTCTCCAAGAGATTTTGATGACAACTCTTTATACTTAACGGCGGGAACTTCAATGTGTATATCAATCCTATCTAGCAATGGACCGGAAATTTTTGACATGTATCTTTGTATTTGTGGTGGTGCACAAGTACATTCCTTATTAGGATCCGTATAAAACCCGCATGGACATGGATTCATAGCGGCAGCTAACATAAAGTTTGCAGGAAACTCTAAAGATAATTTTGAGCGACTTACGGTTACTCTTGCATCCTCAAGTGGTTGACGTAAAACTTCTAAGACATTTTTTTTGAACTCCGGTAATTCATCTAAAAATAAAACTCCAAAGTGAGCAAAA
>JBBQSH010000005.1:0-51870 GCA_038214015.1 Ignavibacteriales bacterium
TTTAGTTTAAGATAACTATTTTCATTGAACTTAGAAAACAATAAGAATTATAATTAATCAATTTAATAACTTAGAAAAAATTTTGGGCAATGTATTATACATTAGACAAATCATCTCAATTATTATTTAACTTCTAACAACACACCTCAGCAAAGTATTTATATAATCTCCATCTCTTTCACTTCAATGAAATTCTTGAATAATACTTCCCTGTTTGTGAAAGTTGGTTGAGGTTTTATTTTTCCCAAGATACCAGGTTTAATTTTGCTATTAAAAAAGATAGAAATTTAATTTCTATCTAGAAAACCTATTGTTCCCAGTGGAGGAAACTGGGAAAAATGAATTTTAATTCTTAAAGCTCAGTGCCTCCTGTTATACCATCCCAAACGTATGCTACATATTTCTAATGGTTCAGAAAAATAGATGATTTTATTCAGCAGAAGAAAATGATTCTTCTCAAATAAAACTAGGGCTCGAAAGAGCCCTTTTTAATTAACTAAAGTATTTCCTAATAAAACATTTAAGCGATCAGTAAGCTCTTCAAACTTCTCGTTAATCATCTGCAATTCAAGAACTGAATCTGCATCAGTCTTAGTTTCTAATTCAATAGATCTTTGAGTTAACTTCATCGAAGTAAATTTAATATCAAAAAACTCTGGATAGAGTTCATCAGAAATCAGTGAAAGCTGTAAAAATTATTTGTTGTATATGAGTTTCCGCTCCTTAGCCAGAAGTTTACCGTCATTCGTACCTCTGCTACAAATGCTATCAACGGATGATGACTATTGCTCCCGGGCTTCTTTGGATTATAGCCTTTTTTTGCTCCCGATGCATAATCAATATATTCACTCACTACTTTTAGTTTTCTAGCTTTAGCATATAGTCGAAGATCTGATAGCTGCATATCAACATTTTGTTCCCGCGTTGATACCCGGGCATAAATTATTACTCGATTCATAAATCCTCCTTATGGTTTATTATTATTCTTTTACCATAAAAAGGAAGCTTCCCAGAAAGGTGTAGGTTTATGGAATGTAAAACTGTGTGGGGTAATCATTTATGAATAGTACCGGTCTTGGAACTTAATCAACGGTTACACAACAATGACAAATTCCGGGGGCTATTTCAAGCTTGCAACAATTCCTCAAAAAATTGTCGGAATATTATCCGTAACAAAACTAAACCAAATATTTAAAGAATTTAATAATATTGATGAAGAATTAGCAAGCTTTAATTAATTCTGAATATTTAATATTTATATAATTTTTATTACTATAATAGTTATATCATCTTGAGGTTCAATTTTGCCGGTCCATTTTTTGATAAGTATATTTAATTCAGAAATTATTTCTTGTGGCGATTTATTCCCAGCATTTTTTAATAACAGGGATATAGTCTCACTGTCCAACATTTCTTTCCGTTCATTAAATAATTCCGTAAGTCCGTCACTTGAAATAAGAATAATATCACCCGGATAAAGCTGAACCTTGTTGACCGAATAAGGAAAGTTATCAATATGACCTAACGGCATTCCTTTTAATATTATACTTTCAACATTTTTTTCTATTATACAATTAATTAAAATCATAAATATTAAATGAGAGTAACAGAACGCGACATATTTAATTTTGTATTCTATCCGGAATTGGTCCGTGATGAGATAAAATCATTTCTATCCACGATTGAAGATACTTCTGAAGAAGTGAATTTTTATAAAGAGTTAAAATCTTCTTTAGAAAAAGAAATTAACACAAACATCAAGAAAAAATTTTCCAAGAAGATAGAAGCATACAAGCTGACCACGGTTATTACTTTATACCCTATGCACAAACCACTATAGAAAAAGAAACCGGAACATTTAGTTTTAGCAGTTGCTTCTGAAGAAAATAAAATTCCTCAAATTGTTACAAAAACATTTGTGGATGATGGAAAGGATTATCTAATTAAAGTTCTTACTTATGGCAGTAACACAAAGGTATTTGTTTTTTCTACACACGATGAGATAGTTAAAAACTTTGATATAATAATCGAGCCGCAGAATCTTAAATTCCATCTCGATGATAACACCGAACCGCTTAAAATTGAACAGGCAATTGAAGCTGATTTAGTAAGGATAGAGTTTTAGTATTATTTTCATAGCACCTCAACTGATTTGTTAGCGAACCAGCCTGAATTCCTAATCTAAGTAGAGAAGATTTTTCTTTTATACTAAGTACGATCACAGAATCATTATCCATATTATTTTTTCGAATTGAAAGTTTAGATTAAGCTTTTTCTGAGTTTACAAATTTTGCATCTATTTTATTTTGTATCGATCATTTCTAATAAGTGAAAAATTTAAAAATCATTTTTGTAAATCTAGAGTTAGCAAAGGTGAGACAAGAATTATGATGATGAGCCAATTGAATTGAAATTAACATAACTTAATATTTGAGGCTGTCGCGGTGCACACTGCGGCAGCTTTATTTTTTTCTTTCACTTTAATAACTTTCCATTAAAACATTGCTTTTATATATTTACTGCAAATAAGATTATAATTATGAAAAACAGTGATAAAGTACTATTGGATAAATTAAAAATGGTTTTAAATCATAAATTCCCCGATATGATTAATGAGATAATAGTATATGGATCTCGCGGGCTTAATAACAAGTTAGATGCTGACTTTGATTTTACCATAATCACAAATCGCAAAATAGGATGGCAGGAGCAGCGCAATATTAAAAATATTATTTATGATTATGGTATTGATATGGATATAGTATTCGATCCAAAGATTTTTTCTATGCAAGAATTTAGTTCTGATAAATCACGTTTTACTTTTAGACGTTTGATTAAAGACACTGGGATTAGAGTATGAGTTTTTCAGAAAGTGATCTTGAATTAGTAAATCTTAGAATAGAAAAATCTAAAGTAACTTTGAAAGGAATAAAATTACTAATTGAAAGTGGTTATGTGGGTTTTGCTATGAATAGAATTTATTATTCGGGATTTTATATTGTAAGTGCACTTGCGTTATTAGATGGTAAAAGTTTTTCTAAACACCACCAATTAATTGGGTATTTTAATAAAACATATCTCAAACCAAACATCATAGATAGAAAACTTGGAAGTATTCTGAATGAAACTTTTGAGCGAAGAAATTTAATTGATTACGATGATTATTTCTCGATTACTAAAACTGAGGTTAAGAAATATTATTCCGATATGAAAAAGTTTGTTAAAGTTGCAGAACGATTGATAAAAAAGCGTATATCTAATACATAAACTCATTATTTTATAGACTCAGACTATATTTTTTGTCAATTCCATTTCTGTTTACCCATTTCCCATCTCTCCAATAAAGAATGTTGTTTTTTATAATCTCTTTATAATCTTCGGTATCTGTATAAGGTTTTTTTAATATTCCGTGTGCAACTAAAGTATCTCTTTGTACCCGGAAAGTACTACTGATCACAACTTCAATATCTTTTAAGTTGTAGTTTATTTCATAGCCTATCTCAGATATTTGGTCTTGATTTGGTATGGCAGATGAAAACATAAATTTTTTATATTCATCATTCTCGTAGAAGCTTCCTATTGCGAATGCAGGTGTTCTTTGAGTTCCATAATAATTATCAAAATCTGTTTTGGGAAATAGGATATAGGATTTGATAAAAGTAAGAGGCAATGCTATTCCAAGAGAATTACCTGTATAAATCCCAAGCTTGTTCTCAAAATGCAGATATACTGTATGTGATGATTCAATTTTCCTGATATAATTTTTGCAATATTTTATTGCAGTTTCAAAACAAAGCTTTAATTGTTTCTCAAGCTTCTCGTCGTTTTCAAATTCAGCCGGTGAAATGTGAAATTTATTTTCACCATTCTTTATTTCAATAGTAATCGATTCAAGATAACCAATCCCTAATGCTCCTCAGTTTTTTCAAGGGCAGGAAAATAAATCTTGGAATTCTTAATATGAATATTTAATCCGCCCATCCATCTATTCATCAGATCAATATTTTAATCTAATATTTCCGCAGCATTATTAATCTCAGCTAAAATAATAGCATCATAATTTAATTCTTTTAATAAATTAATTTGATCTTTTAACTTTGTAATTAATGTAGGCTCTAATCCTCTTATTTCTAATGAATTGATGTAAGACAGAAAGTTTGGTATGAACTCAACTATGTAAGCTTCAAAAGTTTTATTATTGTCAGGAGTCAAAACGAAAGAGAAGTAATCAGAAATCTTTAAGAGCTTAGTGAGTTTAGAGGATAGCTCAGTAAGAAATAATTTTAGTTCAGAATATTTCTGTTCTAATTGTAGGATCTCCACTGCATAACCATTTGTGTAATGCAAAAATCAGAAAAGAAATGATTAAATAAAATTTTTTAGCCGCAAAATTCTATTTTAAATTGATGAGCAGATTTTGGCTTAAGATGAAGGTCATAGGATGTAGAAAACAGTTCCTGACTTTCCCCGATGAAAAAAATTCTTATTACTAGATAACTTTCTGAGAAGAAAATCTATATGAGATGTAAAATTTACTGCCATAGTTTTTGCCATAGTAGAGGTCGAAAAGGTGCGTCAAATGGGGTCAATTTCAGTCAGATGAATTTTTAAGCAAAAAAATAGGTGCGATTTCTTTCGAATTTCGCACCTTTCGTGGGCCCAGATGGACTTGAACCACCGACCCTCTGATTATGAGTCAGATGCTCTAACCAACTGAGCTATGAGCCCATTTTTTTTGCGCTCAAAAATAGTATTAAATCCCGC
Organism: Ignavibacteriales bacterium; assembly: GCA_038214015.1. Taxonomy (GTDB): domain Bacteria; phylum Bacteroidota; class Ignavibacteria; order Ignavibacteriales; family Ignavibacteriaceae; genus IGN3. The sequence continues at coordinate 4,765 of JBBQSH010000005.1, forward strand.
TTAAATCAAGAAGTTTAAAGTTCAGACTTGCATCAAATTCTTAATTTTCTTGATAGTTAAGGGTGCAGAACCTTCAAAATGATTGTTCACATTAATGAATATATCGAGTTTACGAGTTAATAGATCATTGAAGAGTATGCTAAGTTTTTCGAGTTCTTCTGTCCTATCAATATAAATTTGATTCCAGTTTTTATTACTCATTTTTTCAATCCCTGATCTATCCGGACCATGTAATCTAAAAACAATACTTCCGTTAAAGTCTCTTAAAAATTTGCTGCAAGTTTCAATTACCGAAGGCATATAATAACCTTCTAGCAAAACTGGAATTATTTTAAGCTGTTTTAAAAATTCAATATAACTTTTATTAAGATAATTTGGGTTTCTGATTTCGATACCAATTGAAAAATGTTTGTTAGATAATTTTGATATAAAATTATAAATCAATTCTTGAAACAATTTCTGTGATGACAACTTTTCTTTGTTCAAATATTCGAATTGAAAAATCAAACATCCAATATTATCTTTTAATGGCTCGATAGAATCAAGAAACTTGCTGTACATATCTAAAGAAAGAAAGTAAGGATTCTTTATTAACTCTTCTGATTTATTCTTGCGGTAGAAATGTGTTAGTGTAATCGAGTTTGGAACTTTAATAGTAAATAGAAAATCTTTTGGAACAGAATTATTGTATTCAGTTACAGTTTCCTCTTGCGGCAGCAAAACTTTTGAAGGCGCATACAAAGACCAAAACCATTGATCAATTTCAACAGTATTAAAGTGATTGGAGTATTCTTTTAAATAGTTAAACTTTTCAGATTCAGGATAAATAATTCCTTTCCAGGATTCATACTTATAACTACATGTTCCAAATCTAATCGCGCTCAATAATTCAATTTATTTTTGTTGAATCAATTAATTTATTTTCTTTGTACAATCTTAATATATCTAATGTGCCAGTAGAGTCATAACTTTTCCATTCCCCTTCTCTGTTTCCGTTGATATAATTTCCTTCTTCTATAACTTTACCATCAGGCTGAAACCAGGTCCACTTTCCGGTTGGAATATCATCATCATAATATCCTGATATTTCAAGAGAGCCATCCGGAAAATAATATTTCCATTCACCAACATTTTTATTTTCTTTCATCTTCCCGATCATTTGAATTTTATCATTGGGATAGTATGTGATAAAATCCCCTTCTTTTTTGCCATTCACAACATCATATTCAATTTTCATATCAAACATATTTGATTTGTTTCTACCTGTGAATGGAACTGTTGAAAGTGAATCACTATACAGAAGTCCATTTTTAAGAACTAAAGGATTAGAAAGATTTTCTTCCGCTTTATGTGTACAGGAAATAATTAAAATTAAAACAAGAAAAGAGATATATAGTTTAATCAAATTGTTGCCTGCAAGATTTGGTTTGAAAAACGTTATTGTTTTATTTCTGAGTATGCTTGTAATAATTTAGATTTTGTTTCAGCAAGATCTTGTGATATAACTTTAACATCACCAATAATCGGCATAAAATTTGAATCACCACTCCATCTTGGAACAATATGAAAATGAATATGGTCCTCTATTCCAGCACCTGCAACTCTTCCGATATTTGCACCAATGTTAAACCCATGCGGATTTAGGACTTTTCTTAAAGCTTTTTCAGCGATCTGAAGTTTTTTAAAAGATTCGTTTAATTCTTCCGCACTTAGTACCGAAAAATCATTTGTATGACGTTTAGGTACTATCATCAAATGCCCGTTATTATATGGATATAAATTAAGTACAGTAAAAGTATGCCCTCCCACATCTACTAAAAGATTATCTTTATCTTTTGGATCTAGTGTTAACATCTGGCAAAAAATACATTTTGTTTTATCTGTATCTGATTTAAATGATTCAATATATTTAGAACGCCAGGGGGACCAGAGTTTTTCCATTCTTCACCTTAAATTAAAAAGGCGGAAACTTGTTCCGCCTTTAAATTATTTATCCTCTTCACGGGATTTATTATACTCATCAATAACTTTGTGTTCAACTTCCTTAGGCACTTCTTCATAGTGCGAAAATTTACGTTTGTGCACGCCACGCCCCTGAGTTAAACTCCTCAAATTAGACGAATACTTATAAAGTTCAGATAGTGGAACGTGTGCTTTTATGATCTGAAAATGTCCATCGGAATCCATTCCTAAAATTTTACCGCGCTTACTGGAAATATCACCCATTACATCACCCATATACTCGTCGGGTACTTTTACTTCAATCTCATAGATAGGTTCAAGTAAGCAAGGTTTACACTCTAAGAAACCTTTCTTAAAGCACTGATTTGCAGCCAACTTAAATGACATTTCATCTGAATCAACATCATGATAAGAACCAAAATGTAAAGTAACTCTTATATCTATTACCTGATTACCAGATAAAACACCTTTAGACATGGTTTCAATTATTCCTTTTTCAACGGCAGGTATAAATCTACCCGGAACTACACCGCCAACAATGGCATTAACAAACTCAAACCCTGTTCCGCGAGGCAATGGTTCCATTTTAAAGTGAACGTGTCCATACTGTCCTCTTCCACCGGATTGTTTTTTATGCTTATACTCAACATCATCAACTCTACCTTTAATCGTTTCACGATACGGAATTCTGGGTTCAACCAGATCAACATCAACTTTATATCTTTCCTTTAATCGTTTAGTTGCAAGTGAAAGTTGTAACTCTCCCTGTCCGGAAATAACTGTTTGAGAAATTTCAGGATCAAACTTAACATAGAATGATGGATCTTCTTCGTGAAGTGTGTGTAAGCCGGATGCAATTTTATCTTCATCACCTTTTGCTTTAGGAAGAATTGCACTGCGAATAACTGCTTCAGGAAATTCAATCGGACTAATGATAACTGAAAGATTTTTTGAAGCTAGTGTGTTGTTTGTATGAGTGTCTTTTAATTTTACAACCGCACCAAAATCACCAGCAGAAATCTGAGAAACATCTTTTCTGTTTCTACCGTTTAACACAGATAATTGACTTAATCGTTCTGTTTTACTGTTATTTTCATTTAATAAATCCAAACCGGCTTTTACAGTGCCGGAATAAACCTTGAATAATGAAAGCTCACCAACGTGCTGCTCTGCAATGGTTTTAAATATAAATATAACAGGCTCACCATTTACATCTGGTTTTACTAATACTTTTTCAGATTTACCGGCAAGTGTAGCATCTTCACCACCTCTATCAACAGGTGATGGAAAATATGATGCTACAAAATCAAGAAAATTATTTATACCTACTGCCTTAGTAGCTGATACTGCAAAAACAGGACTTAAGCTTCTACCAATAATTGCTGCTTTTAATCCGATTTCAACTTCTGAATCACTCAATGAACCTTTATCAAAATATTTGTTCATTAAATCTTCATTGGTTTCGGCAATCTTTTCAATCAATTGTGTGCGGTATTCTTCAGCTTTAGCTTTTAGGTTATCAGGGATCTCACCTTCTGTAATTTTTTTTGATCCAGCATCTCCATATGTAAATGCTTTCATTTTTAATACATCAATTACAGTATTAAAAACAATTCCTTCAACTGCAGGAAATGTAACTGCGATAGCTCCATTTGTAAGTCTTTGCTTTGCTTTATCTATTGTTGCTTCAAAAGTAGAATGCTCATTATCAACTTTATTAATTATTATTGCGGAAGGAAGTCCAAACTCATCAACAAACTTCCCGCTTACTTCAGATCCTACTTCTACACCTTCTGCAGATTTTAATACCATTACGGCGGTGTCACAAACTTTCATAGCCGATTTTACATCACCGATAAAATCTGAATAACCTGGTGTATCTATAATATTTATTTTTTTGTTATTCCATTCGATGTGCATTAGTGAAGTTGAAATTGAGATCTGCTTTTCTATTTCGTTCGATGTGTAATCGGAAACTGTATTTCCTTCAAGAACATTTCCAATTCTGTTAGTTTCGCCGGCAGTAAATAACATAATTTCTGCAAGTGAAGTTTTACCGGCTCCACCGTGACCGATTAAAGCTATATTACGTATTGATTCAGGTGCATACTCTTTCAAGGGAATTCCTCCTAAAAATTTTTAAGGTGAGAACTAAACGATTACTTATTTTTGAAGTTTCTCCAAAATGTTTCAACCCCTTTACCGACAGCATTCAAATTTTTAAATAAAGGCATCACAGCATCTTCAACACCGCTACGTATTTTATCTTCTATGCTCAACAACTTATCTGCACGATCTCTAAAATCATTTAAAATAGATCTAGAAATTCTAAATTGATCTTTGGCTTCAGAACTGATTTTATTAAGACTGTCAGAAAGTTCTGTATAGGAATTTATAAGCGGTTTAAGGTTGGTAGATAATTCATTAATATCTTTATTAATAGATTGCACTGATTTAACTATTTTATTTAAGTAATAAATCAGTGCAATACAAAGTGCAGACGCAGAAACAATTAGTACTATTGTAAGTATTTGAATTGTATCCATTATTTTTTCTAAGAATTTTTTGCTTCTTTATATGCGTCAAGACCTGCTTTAACAGAAGATTTAATTCTTTCGGTTTCAGATTCTAACTTTTCTTTACCGGTGTTGTAAACATCTGTTGTTTTTACTTTTGCATCTTTGAATACTTTTTCGGCATCCTTTAAAATATCCTCAGATTTTGATCTCGCATCATGAATAATTCTCTCAGATTTTTTCTTGCCTTCGTTAATCAATTCACGGGCTTTATCTTTTGCTTCGGTAAGATATTTTTCAGCTTCATCAAGATATTCTTCAGATTTTAATTTAATATCTGCACGTAACTCTTTACCACTTTTAGGAGCAGTTAACAAAGCAACAACGGCACCGACCGCACCACCGGCTAAAAACCCGATTAAGAAACCTTTTGCTAGATTATTATCTTGTGACATGTCAAACTCCTTTCATTTATAAATTACTATTCAAAATATATCAATAGAGCTTTCTAAAATCAAGGGAAAGAGAAAATTGGAGACAGGTATACTAAGATTTAAATGCTTCGGATTTTGAATAGGCTTAACTGGACTTATCGTATATTTTCACTCAATTATGATTCAATTTTTCAAGATTTACGAACTTTTATCAATTTCAAACCAATGAATTATTCCAGATTTTTAATTCAAATCTAAAACAATAAATTCTACTACCCTAAATTTTAAAGTTCCACTTACAGCAAGAATCGATTCATAATTATTGAAATAAGAATATTATTTTTTACTCTTTCAGGTTCTTTTCATTGTTGGATTCAATAAGAATGATTCCAAATCTTTTTTGATAGAACAAAACACTAATGGCTCCAACTAAAACTGCAAACCACAAAGTAACAGCACGGACAATAAATGTTGCAGCAAAAGCATTATGCTCAGATAAACCTTTTTGTACAAGCATTAGTGTTAACGAACCTTCTGTAACACCCAATCCCCCGGGTAGCATAGAAAGAGCTCCAACTATAGTAGCAAAACTGTAACTAAAGAATGCCCAAAGAACATCAATCTCTATTTCAAAATTGGTTAGAATAAGATAATAACCAAAACACTCAAATCCCCAGGAAACAATACTAAGCAATGTCATCAAGAGTAATGGAGTAAGAGACAGAAGTTTCGATGATGATTCATAAGCAGTGCTAATCTTGAGTATATGCTTAGAAATAAAACTAATATTTGAAAAAAGTGAAATAATCTTATAAAATAATTTTTTGTTAGATAGAATGATCAGCCCAGTTAGTATAAATAATCCGATTATGATTATAATATTTTTACCATAATCATAGAAATAAGCACCGGTAAGCGCCATGATTGTTAGTGATAAAAAATCTGTTGCTCTTTCTGCAAATACTATTGGTGCAGTTTTGCTGATTGATGTTCCATTAACTTGTTTTACCAGATATGATTTTAATAACTCACCCATTTTACCGGGAGTAACACTCATAATTAATCCGGACATAAAGATTGAAAGCGAATCAAGTTTGTGAAGTTTTACATCAATTATTTTTAAGTAATATTCCCACTTAAAAAATCTTGATACATAGTTTCCAAAAGAGAGTAAAAGTAATACGGGTAGCAAATACCAATTAAAATTTTTGAAAGAACTAATCACTTTTTCATAATCAACATAAATCATGAAAACCAGATAAATTAATGCAGCAATTGCAATTGAAAGAAAAACTCTATTACGAATTGTTTGCAGCAACTATAAAATCCTTAATAAAGCATGATAAAATTTTGCAAGAGGCAAACCCACAACATTATAATAACAGCCATTAATCTTTTTTATAAATACCGCACCAAAGTCATCCTGTATTCCGTATGCACCCGCTTTATCCATCGGACTACCGCCATTTATATATTCATCAATTTCTCCGTCAGTAAGATCACGAAAAGTAACTTCAGTTTTCTCATATTCAGAAATTATTTTGTTATTTGCAAAATTAAATATTGAATAGCCTGTGTAAACTACATGAGTTTTTCCGCTAAGCAACTTTAAGATTCTGAATGCATCCTTTTTATTTACAGGTTTACCAATTACTATTTTATCTAAAACAACAATTGTATCCGCAGTTATAATTATACCATTTTTTACTTTCAACTTAGCGAGTTCGAGTTTTTCTTTGGATAACCTGATAACTGAATTTGATGGTTTTTCTTTTGGATGAATTTTCTCATCCATATCCACACTAAATGATTTAAATCTAATGTTTAATTGTTTTAATAATTTTCTTCTTCTAGGAGATTTTGAAGCAAGAAAAACTGGAATTGATGCACTAATCATATAAATTTTTTATGGTTGTTCCTGGAAAGTAATGATTTAAAATTTCTTCGTAGTCTACCCCCTTTTTTGATTGACCTATTGCGCCCCACTGACAGAGCCCAACACCATGCCCGTTTCCTTTTCCTTTGATGACAATATTTTTGCTTTCATAAAGATTAATATTGAATAATGTACTTCTTAAAATTGATTTACCATCACCACTTCTAATTATACTTCTAATCCGATTACCTGAAATTAAAATAGTTCTTTCATTTCCTGCGAAATTATTTAGAGTTATTTCAAGTTCATTAATTCGTCCGGAACTGAACAGAGATTTGATTTTTAGATTTGAAAGATTATAATCTTTTGAATCAATAAGTTTTGCATTATAAAGTCTCTCAATAAATGTAAGTTCAGAATAACTTTCAGTCCATTCATATCTTGGTGATATTTTACAATAAGGTTCATCACCATCTTCTACTCCGCCTAAGTATGCAATATTTTTTTTACTAAAAACATTTGATACGTCTTCAGTCTGCCCGCCGCAGGTTGAATGATAAAATATTATTGCTGGTTCATTTCCATAGACTAACAATTTTCCCTTCGTTTCATCAACAATTTTATTTGTGTACTCGGTTTCACCATTAACACCACCATATACTTGATCACGAGTATCAGGATAAATATCAAAGAAATTTTTATTCTCATTTATTTTATTAAAGGCATAAGTCCTTGCACAAATTGAAAAAGCTTTTAGTGCATCATAATTTTCTGTCCCTTTTCCCACCGGCATTTCTTTGGTCATCACACCTTTTACATAATCCTCCAAACCAATTTGGTTAACAACTTTTATTTCGGAATCAAAAATAGAGACCACTATTCTACCGCGATACTTTTGCCCATTAATTTTTACTGTTTCATTTTCTGCGGCTGGAGTTAGATAAAACTTTTCTGAAGATAGTTTTGCATCACCAATTTTTAGATTCAATTCACCTGAATTAATACTGAATACTAACCGGTTACCAGATTTAACTATTGCAAGCCTTTTACTCTCTTTGGATATTAAAATTTCATCATTTACAGAAATTATCAACTCAGTTGAATTATTATCTAATAAAACTTTGATGGAATTTGAGGAACTGAATTCGAAATTAATATCTGAACTAAATCTCTTTGTTGAAGAACATCCAAAAAAGATTAACAAAAATAAAAGTAGAAAGAATTTAAGATTGGAAGTTTTTAATGATGGAAAAAAATTGTGGTGTATAAAAATCGAGAAATGATTCACTACTTATTATCTAAACATCGCCTTGATACTGCCCCAGGTTCTTTTAGCAACACTTGAAATGCTATGAGTGACAGTAACATCGGCAGAATATGTTACCTGATCATTATTATCTACAATCTTAAGTCTATATACAAATATCATATCATTAGTTTTGTATGCATTCTGATCAGTAAAAATATAGTTGGAGTTATTACCCTTGGGAGAAACCGAAGCAACTTCTGTAAAAGAACTTTGAGGAGTTTTTCTTTCAATCACAAATTTTTGGAGATTAGTCTCTTCACTAGTTTGCCACTCAAGCCTTACATTATCAGATTCACTTCTTGCATGAAAATATTCTATGTAAGCTCCAGCGTAAACTGTAGCAATTATTAGAAATGATACTATTATTGTTGATAATTTCATTTTCACAGCGCTAATATATTCGCAATAGTGAAGATTGTCAAGTAATTTTTAAATAATTTTCATAAACAAAGTAGTCTTTCTAAATTGAAATTCTTGAATGGATGAAATATGAGTAAATTTAGTTATAAGAATAATGATAAACTGGAAAAAAAATCTTTATATAATGTGGATTTGCCAATTTCTGGCAATGGTCGGGATGAGTTCTATAGTTCCCTTTCTTCCTTTGTTTGTTAGAGAACTTGGTGTTACTTCAATTGAAGAAACTTCTAAATGGAGCGGTTTGGTCTTTGCCGGACCATTTTTTGTATCATTGTTTCTTTCATCACTTTGGGGAAATCTTGGTGATAAGTATGGCAGAAAGCTAATGATGATACGTGCTACCTTTGGTTTAGCTATCGCACAAATCATCATTGGATTTTCACAGGATATTAACCAGCTTTTTATTGGAAGATTGCTGCAAGGCGGATTAAGTGGCTTTCTTCCGGCAGCTATGGCACTAATCGCATCTAACACCCCAGAGGAAAAGACGGGATATGCACTAGGTGTTTTACAATCCTCAACCGCGGCAGGAACAGTTTTGGGTCCATTATTTGGAGGTATTATTTCAGACTTTTTATCATTTCGTGCTGTGTTTTTTGTTGTAGCAGGTTTATTATTTCTTGTTGGATTTGCAATCATATTTTTTGTTAAAGAAGATAAACGTGAAAAATCAAAATCAAATTTTACTTTATTGGAGAATTGGAGGTTCGTTCTTCTTGATAAAAAAATATTAATCCCGGCAATATTAATAATGCTCACTTCATTGGGAATTTCATTCGTACGACCAATCTTTGTATTGTTTGTAGAAACTTTAGAAATAAATAAAAACTATTTGCCAACAATTACCGGTGCGCTGTATAGTATAGTTGGAGTGTTCTCAGTTTTTTCCGCTTATTGGTGGGGCAAGAAAGTTGCAACATTCGGATTACGAAAAAGTATTGTTATTGCTTCAATACTTACAGCAATAATGTATTTTCTCCACTCAGTAATTACCAATCCTTATTATTTAATACCTGTTAGAACAGTTTTAGGATTTGGATACGGTGCTTTGATGCCGTTACTTTTTACAAAAATTAGTAACAATGTTAACAAGGATAGAAGGGGTGGTGTTTTAGGAATCGGTTCTAGTTTTCAAGTGATGGGAAATTTAATCGGTCCACTGCTAGGTGGATATGCCGGCGCTACAATTGGATTTTCATACTCATTTATTTTTACCGGAGCAATTTTTCTTTTAATTGCTTTAGCTGGATATGCAAGCTTAAAAGATTAATCCAACTTAACCGGAATTTCTTTATGCCAGTCCACCGAACTGTACTTAAAAAATATTAATGATGAATAAATAATTATATAGCCTGGTATTGCAAACCATGCACCCGTTAATCCGAAGTCAAAGACTACTCCAAGTAAGTATGCTAATGGAACAAAAATAAAAAGATTTGTTAGCATTTCAGCTTTCATCACAAATACTGTTCTGCCTGCAGCTTGCAATCCATTTGCAAGTACAACTCCCGTAGCATAAAATATTTGAGCAAATCCAGCAATTCTTAATGAAGATTTTGCAAGTTCGATTATACTCCAATCATTTGTAATTATTAGCAGCACATATTGTGGAATTGAAATAAAAATAATTCCAAGAAGGATTGTGTAAATGGTTGCAACTTTAGCAGTTTCAAACCCATAAAGTTTTGCAAGATGATACTTCCCTGCCCCAAGATTATTTCCCACAAGAGTTTGAACAGCTATTCCAAATCCAAACAACGGAAGGAAGGACATAAAAAGTGTTGATATGATAGCTTGAGTTGCAGCTTGCTCTTTTGTTCCGATTATTCCCGTGATTGCAACAAAACTTAAAAATCCAATTAGTACAAATACATTTTGAAAAGATACAGGAAGTGATATTTTATAGATCCCTTTAATAATTTCTTTATCAATTTTAAAGTGTTTAAAGTTTTGATACTTATTTCTGTACGCAGGTAAGAGTATTATTATCAAATAAAAAATTACATCACTAAATGTTGCAAGAGTAGAGCCCAACCCTGCACCGGCTAAACCCATTCTTGGCAATCCAAACGATCCATAAATTAACATATAATTAAAAATCACATTAAATAAATTTGTAAGAATTCCTGAGATCATAAAAATTTTAGTTTTACTGATCCCAAAGAAAAAGCCGCGATATGAAACAGAAATCAGAAAGAAAGGAATCCCAAGAAATCTGTAGAAAAGATATTCTGATGCGTAATTCCCAACAGTCTCATCAGATGCAAAGAAATGTGCTATTGGTCCTGCTAAAGAAGCACCTATTGCTGCTACAATACCTCCAACCAAAACTGAAATAATAAGCGAATTGTTTAATGTATTTCCACATTCCAAAAAATTTCCTTGCCCGAATCTTCGTGCAACTATAACATGAGTACCTGTTGCAAGGCTTGAAAAGAAACTAACTAAAGCCCATGTGGCAAGAACACCAATTCCCATTGCAGCAAGTGCATAAGTTGCTTCATCCAACCTGCCAACCATTGCTGAATCAACAAGTGAAACAACCATTTGAGTGGACAATCCTGCTATTGCTGGTAAAGCAACTCTAAGAATTTTTTTGTAGTAGCTATTAATAGGTAATAAATTCATTGGGAGTAAAAATAAGGATAGTCTGCACAGATTAAAATTTTGGATGTGATTTAAAGCTTGGAGTAAAACCCTCTAACTTTTAGATTTAAAGTAAAGCTAAGCGGGATCCTCCATTGGAGTCCCTTCGGGAGAACCGCTGACCTTCCCGATTATCATCGGGGGGCAAGTAATTTTGTTTTAGAAATTCTACTTATTGCACTAAATAAAAAAAACTCACTATCAAGTGAGTTTTTTTGTGGAGCTAAGCGGGATCGAACCGCTGACCTTCCCGATGCCATCGGGACGCTCTCCCAGCTGAGCTATAGCCCCATTAAATTTTAATTTAATTTTTCTTATAGAACTTATGATCTTTCCGATTGCATCGGGACGCTCTTCCATCCGCCGTAATGGATAACTATATCCACTAAATTCTGATCCAAAAATAATTATGTTTTGTCCAAGAATCAATTATCATCTGAGTAATAACAGCCACTAAATTTTGACTTTGATTCTTATCCACGAGAATATATTATTACAAACAAAAATATATTGGATTATGAAATTATTTTCGTTTATAATTATTTCAATTTTATTCCTTCAGGGTTGTGATGACACTTTAACAGTTGAGAATGTTGACAACAAACCTATTCCCGCAGATAGTGTCAGCTTTGCCCAGCATATTTATCCTGTGTTTCAGGTTAAATGTGCATTTTCCGGATGTCACTCTCAGCCTAATCCTTCTGATGGAATAGATCTATCTACCTGGGCTGGCGTAACAGCAGATCCGAATATTGTTTTTCCTGGTGAACCTGATTTAAGCAGACTTGTTTGGACGATTGACCCTAGTATTTCAGGTGTTTCTAAAATGCCACCCATTGGATATGCAAGACCTGTCACCCCGGATCAAATACAAGGAATTAGAACCTGGATATCTGAAGGAGCACTGGATAATTAATTAAATCCATTTCATTTGTTTGTACCAATCACAAGTTCTTTTTATACCATCCTCTATTGATATTTTTTGTCTATATCCCAAATCCTTTATTGCTTTTGAAGTATCACAAGTCCAGTACTGACGAGTGATATCTTTAGCTTTTTCAATATTTAAAGTGGCAGGTTTGCTACTAAAGACTGAGATGGATTGTGCACACGATGCAATTGTATAAACCAAGAAATGTGGAACTTTAAATATGACTGGTTTTTTATTCAGCACTCTGGCAGTAATAGAATTAATTTCCTGCCAGGTGTAATACTTTTCTGAGCTTATAAAATATATTTCGCCTTTCGCTTTTTCATTCGTCGCAGCAAGATAAAATCCTTCAACTAAATCAACTACGTGAATGAGACTTAGTTCTTTTTTATCAAACCCAATTGTTGTGGTTAATCCTTTGCTGAATGTTTGAAAGTATATAAAAATCTCTGTATCTCTTTCACCATAAACAGCAGGAGCACGACAAATAGTAATTGGTAATCTATCTTTATAAGACAAAACTAATTTCTCTTCTGCAAGTTTACTTCTGCCGTATGTTGTAATTGGATTACATTCTGTGTTTTCATTAACCGGATTACCTTCGGTTGATGGACCGGAAACAGTTTGACTACTCACTACTAAAAATCTTTTTATGGTTGATGAATTTTCAAGCGCAACTTCAAGTAGATTTCTTGTTGTTTCCACATTTCCCTTGAAATAACCATCTTTAGTTTTGGATTTAACCACACCAGCAACGTGATAAATATAGTTTACATCTTTAAAAGCTTTTCTTAATCCTTCTTTATCAAATAACCCGGAATCGAAAATTTCTACATCCTTTTTATCTAACCACTTAAGATTGCTGGATTTTCTAACAAGACATCTAACCTTCAATCCTTTTGATAAAAGCATATCAACAAGATGACTTCCAACGAATCCATTTGCACCTGTAACTATTGCTATTTCTTGAGTTTGCATAATTGTATTTATTTGTTTTTAAGGGTAATTAGATATAATTTTTGATCGCAATTTAATAAAAAGTCGAATCAGTTTTCTTCATACACATCAGTTCAGGAGGATTTTTTGGATATCTTTAAGAAGTGTCAGGAATTTACACGCGCAGACGAGATTAAGGCTATGGGTATTTATCCTTACTTCAGACCAATCGAAGCAAATGAGGGGCCAATTGTTCAGATTGAAGGCAAAAGAGTTATTATGGCAGGCTCCAACAACTATCTTGGATTAACAGGCCATCCGAAGGTAAAAGAAGCCGCAATAAAGGCTGTTGAAAAATACGGTACTGGATGCTCTGGTTCACGATACTTAACAGGTACACTTGACTTACATATCGAGTTAGAGACCAGACTAGCCAAATTTTTTAATACCGAGGCTGTTCTTTTATTTAGTACCGGTTATCTATCTGCTCAGGGCGTAATTCCAACTTTAGTTCAAAGAAATGATTTTGTGATATCAGATAAAGACAATCATGCTTGTATTGTTGTCGGAACATTAATGACAAAGGGAGCAATGGGCGGGGTTGCCAGATATAAACATAATAATATGGATGATCTTGAAAAAACAATTTCAAAACTTCCTCAAGAAGCTGGTAAATTAATAGTCTCTGATGGTGTGTTTAGTACAGGCGGAGAAATTGTCGAACTACCTAGGCTAATTGAAATTGCTAAAAAATACGGTGCACGCGTTATGATTGATGATGCACATTCAGTTGGTGTTATCGGTAAAGGCGGTAGAGGGACTGCAAGTGAGTTCAACCTTGAAAAAGAAGTCGATCTTACAATGGGAACCTTTAGTAAAACATTTGCGTCGTTAGGTGGATTTGTTGCAGGTACAGAGAGGGTAATTAATTTTATTAAACATTTTTCTCCTGCATTAATTTTCTCCGCTTCACCAACTCCTGCATCAGTTGCTTCTGCACTTGCTGCGCTTGATATTCTTGAAGCAGAACCCGAACGTGTTACAAAGCTTATTTATAATGCCAATTATATGAGAACAAATCTAAAAGCAAAAGGTTTTAATGTAATTGATGGAAGAACAGCAATTGTTCCAGTTATTGTTGGTGATGACGCTATTGCTTTTCAAATGTGGAAATATCTTTATGACAATGGCGTTTTCGTAAACGTATTTATTTCTCCAGGTGTTCCTCCCGGAAGACAAATGATGAGAACAAGTTATATGGCAACACATGAAAAAGAACATCTTGATGAGATTCTACATATTTTTGAAATGGCTGGAAAACAAGTAGGACTTATTTAGTATCAAACTATTTTTTTTAAAAGCATACTCCATCGAGTATGCTTTTTTTATATAGGATCAGCAATGCAAGAAATAAAGATCAAAAAAGTTGAAACAAAATCTGAACTTAACACATTCATAAAGTGTCAGTGGAAATTTTATAAGAATGATCCCTATTGGGTGCCACCTCTTATTATGGAAAGAAAAACTTTACTTAGTAAAGAAAAAAATCCTTTCTTTCAGAATGCTGAGGCTGATTATTTTCTTGCATACAAAAATGATGAGATTGTTGGAAGAATATCTGCAATCAAAAATGACATTCACTTAAAATATCACAATGATAATTCCGGATTCTTTGGATTCTTTGAATGTATAAATGATCAAAAAGTTGCAAATGCTTTATTTGATACTGCAAAAAATTGGATAAAGGAAAAAGGTCTTACTAGAATGCTAGGTCCTGCTAATCCATCAAGTAATGATGAATGGGGAATGCTTCTCGAAGGTTTTGAAGATTCTCCAAGACTATTGATGACATACAATCCCAAATACTATTTAGACCTTTGTTCAAATTATGGAATGACAAAAGCAAAAGATCTTTTTGCATACAAACTTGAAAATCATAAAGTAATGGGATCTGAAAAATTAAAAAGAGTGCAGCAGTTAGCCAGAGATCGTTACAAGCTTAAAATATCTCAGCTTGATATGAAAAATTTTGCAAAGGAACTAGAAAAGGTTAAAATTGTTTATAACAAGGCTTGGGCACCAAATTGGGGATTCATCCCTTTGACTGAGGCTCAGATTGATGCAATGGCAAAAGACTTAAAATCTCTTGTTGAACCTTCACTTGTTTTGTTTGGAGAAATAGATAATAA
This sequence comes from Ignavibacteriales bacterium, assembly GCA_038214015.1. GTDB lineage: Bacteria > Bacteroidota > Ignavibacteria > Ignavibacteriales > Ignavibacteriaceae > IGN3. The sequence goes on from JBBQSH010000005.1 coordinate 19,984, forward strand.
GTTAGTTGGTTTTGCACTTGTTATGCTTGATTATAATTATATCTTTAAACAAATGAATGGGCGGTTGCTTCCATTCAACTTTATAAAATTATTTACTGAAAAGAAAAAAATTAAATGGGCAAGAATAATAACGCTTGGAATCATTCCAGAACATCAGAAAAAAGGATTGGATGCGGTATTCTATTGGGAAATAGTAAATCGAGCACATGCTGTTGGAATTGATTTGGGTGAAGCCAGTTGGATATTAGAAGATAATGATATGATGAATCGTGGAGCCGTTGTAATGGGCGGAACTGCATATAAAAAATATAGAGTCTGGCAGGCAGATGTATAATTTTTATTAACCCGTTAATATGTGAGGAATAATTGCGAGTCCTCATCTTGATAGCAGATACACATTGTTTGCAAAAGTTACCGAAGGGATGAATGTCGTTTATAACTTCATTGAAGATGATAGAATCATAGCTATTAAACTGAAATAGAATTTATCTTAGCATTTCATCATACTTAGCGGAATGCGGCGGATCTACTTTTTTTAATCTATTAAATATTGTGTAATCGGGATAATCTCTCAGCAACTCAATAATTTCACCATACTTTGTATCAAAAAACAATTTTATAAGTACGCTGTTGATACCTGTTTTCTTCTGCATTTCTTCAAATACAGTTACAATACTTGCAATCTTATCCTGCCCATCTTTTTTTCTTACTTGAATTTCATCTACTCCATAATGGTAAACATAAAATGCTTCTCTAAATGCGCGATAATTATCATTAAGTAAATCCTGGCATAAACCCCATCTGCTGTACGATGCACTGCTCTGCTCCCAGCCTTTTTTATAAGGGCTTCCTAAACTAAGATTTAACAAATTAAATGCTTTGTTAAAGTATGGTGTCCCACCTAAATCTGCCCAGGTCTCCCAATCAAAACCAATAATAATATTTGCATAAAAATCTAAGAAAGTTGTTATTGGATCAAATGTTGCCTGATTAGAATACATAGCTTGATTTTGAACATATCTGAATGACCAGTTGGGATCGCTAATTGTTAACATTGGAGATTGACGTGCAGACCTAAAAACAGGTCTTGTTGAGACCAGAACTACTTGTGCTGCATAATCATCACCTGCTGCGCTGGTAAAAAATATAGTTAACGAACAATCTATTTTTAACCCTTTCCATGCTTGCCCGGTAAATTGGGTTGTATTCATATATGATTCAATAACGCCGCTAAAATCAACAAGCCTTTCTCTGTTTTCAACAGACAAGCCTTCATAATTTACTGTTACTCTGCAATTTAACTCTTGTGAAAAAGAAAATGTGAGTGGGATTAAAAACAATGTTAAAAAAATACGCATCATTTAAGCCTAAATTATTGTTGATTTAATATAGGAATTTAGATATAATCGAACAATCAACTATCAAACATTATGAAACTTCTTCATACAATTATAATAATTTGCTTATTAACTTTTAGTGCATATTCTCAGTACAATCCAGGGGCAAAACAAATCTCTCTTTCCAATTCTGATGTGGCTTTAAGTAACGATGTCTTTAGTCTTTTCAATAACCCTGCTGGATTATCCCAAATGAACTGGAGAGAAGTTGGTGTTTATTACTCTCCTGCCCCATTTGGATTATCGGAATTTGCCAATGGATATGTAGCATATCATGAACCTACTTCAATCGGTTCTTTTGCTGTTGGAGGAATGAGTTATGGGTTTGAACTTTACCGCGAATCAAAATTTACTCTGGGATATTCTTATAATTATCTAAACAATTTTTTTGCTGGTGTAACAGTAAATTATCAGACCGTTTCAATCCAAAATTATGGTAACGATGGAGCATTGTTTTTTAATATTGGCGGATTAGCATACATTTCAAATAATTTTAGGTTGGGGTTTTCAATTCAGAATATTAATCGCGCAACGTTTGGTAACGAAGATGATCAGATCCCTATGGTTTTTAATACAGGTATATCTTACGATGTTGTTGATGAGTTGACACTAAACTTTGCCATTGAAAAGGATATTAAATACAAACCATCGTTTCAATTTGGAATCAACTATGACATTATAGAATACTTATCCTTGCGTTTCGGATTTTCAAATGAACCTTCCAAGTACAGCACGGGTATAGGGATTAATTATTCTATGTTCAGTTTAGATTATGCAATGTTTACACATAATGATTTGGGACTAACTCATCAAGCTGGAATAATTATAAGTTTTGGAAGAGAACAAGATCGAAGCACAACAATCAGGAAATATTTGGGGCTGGAATAGATTGAAATTATTTTTCGCCTTTTTGATTTTTATTTTGATTTCGAACAATTCAATCTTTGCCCAGTTAGATAGCACTTCAATAATAACAGAAGAAGTGCTTGATAATGTTTTGATTGAACCTGATGTAGAAACCGATTCGGAAGAACTTGTAGAGATTTTAGAAAATCTTATTCGCAATCCGATTGATATTAACCTGGTTGATGCTTTCGACTTATCAAAGCTGCCAAACATGGATCCACGATCAGCACAAAGGATTATAGAGCACCGCAATAAATTTGGTTATTTCTTTTCCCCCACTGAACTTTTTTCAATTCGTGAACTAGACAAGCAACTGATTGAAAGTATTTTGCCATTTATAAAAACATCAAAACCAAAAGATGAGATTAAGAATTATGAAACTACTTCTACAGATTCAAAATCATTTTTTAATAAATCTAAATTAAACATTCGAAACAGAGTCAGTAATGATTTACAAAGCAGGGATGGCTTTACAAGCGGGAAATATCAAGGTTCAAAATTAAAATCTTATAATCGGTTTTTATATAATTACGATAAAAATTATCAAGCAGGAGTATTAGTTGAAAAAGATCCGGGAGAATTGTCTTATGCAGATTTTACATCGTTTCATCTTCTGGTTAAAGATGTTGGATTTGTAAAAAATTTTATTGCGGGTGATTATGTTTTGGAATACGGGCAAGGACTTGCCTTGTGGAGCCCTTTTGGTTTTTCTAAAGGAGCAGATGCAGTTTTCCCGGTAAAGAAGAGAGCAAGATATCTTCGTCCTTATACCAGTGCCGCAGAATATCGATATTATAGAGGTGCAGCAACTCAGTTATCGTTTGATGATTTTAGTCTGACAGCTTTTTATTCAAATAATACTTTTGATGCATCTATAGATTCTATAACCGGGGAGATTACATCGGTTGGCCAAACAGGGTTTCATAGATTTGAAAGTGAGTTGAGTAAAAAAGCTGCATCAAAATCCAAACTAATTGGCGGAGTTTTAGATTATAAATTTTTAGGCAGGATGAATCTTGGCGTAATTTATTACAACGCCTCTTTTGATAATAAGTTTGAGTCTTCCTCAATCTACGATTTGAGTGATGATAATTTTAATTACATATCTGCTTACTATGAATTAAATTTTTCAAAAATTAGTCTGTTTGGCGAAGCAAGTTTTGATGGTAAGTCTGTGGCTTCAATTAATGGAATTCAGTTTTCTGCTGATCGTGAGTTAATCTTTACTACTGCGGTAAGAAGTTATCCACGAAATTATATTAATCTTTATGGATTTGGATTTAGTGAAAAATCTGGAAGTATTAATAATGAGATAGGAATTTATTCAGGTATGAAATGGAAAATTCCGTTTGGAGTATTAAACCTTTACTACGATATATACAAATTCCCATATCGTACAAATGAGAACTCACTTTCCAGCGAGGGTAATGATTTATTAATTGATTTTGTATCCATCCCGTTACCAAAGTTTGAAGTTAGATTGCGTTACAAATATGAAAACAAAGAAGTAACGGAGTTAATTAACTTAAATAAGCAAATTGTAAGAAGATTGAAACAGATTGCAAGGACAGAATTCATTTACAATATATCCAAATACTTGAGACTAAAAACCAGAATTGAATACAATCATTTCTTAATTAAAGATTCGGGGCAAAAAGAAAATGGTTTTTTAGTCTTTCAAGATGTGAGATACGTTCCATTAAAAAATATTAATGTTTATGGCAGAATAATTTTCTTTCAAACCGATTCATTTAACTCTGCAGTTTATGAATATGAAAATGACTTACTAGGCGTGATGCCTAATTTGGCTATGTATGGAAAAGGGATCAGATGGTATTTAATATTTAAATATAAACCATTACAATTCCTTACACTCTCTACAAAATATTCTGAAACCTATAAACCGGATGTGAGTTCCATTAGTTCAGGAGATAACGAAATATTAGGGAATGTTGATAATAGAATTAGTTTTCAGATTGATATTAGCTTCTAGGATTACTACAAGTCATTTCGAAGTCCGCCGCGGCGGATTCGACTGAGAAATATGGTGCTATTTATAAAACAGATTTCTCCCTGCGGTCGAAATGACTCTCAGATTAAAATTAGACTATTCATATCTCAATGCTTCAATAGGATCAAGATTTGAAGCTTTGTAAGCTGGGTAGGTTCCAAATACAACACCAACAATTACACATATAAATAATCCTAGAAATACCCAGTTCCATGGTACAGCAGCTTGAGCATTTATTAATCCGCCGGCAATATTTCCTATACTAACGCCGATTATTATTCCAATTAATCCACCTAGCATACAAAGAATTATTGCTTCAAAAAGAAATTGTATTAATATCCATGTTTTTCTTGCGCCGAGTGCTTTTCTAATTCCAATTTCTCTTGTTCTTTCTGTAACCGAAACGAGCATAATATTCATAATACCAACACCTGCAGCAATTAAGGCTATTAGTGAAATTGCTAATGCAATCAATTTGATTGGATCAGTAATTTTATTTATTTCAGTAATCATAGATTCATTACTGAAAATAAAAAAATCATTCGGCTCACCGGCAGCAACTTTTCTAATTTTTCTCATATGCCCTGTTGCAGATTCTATAACGTCTTCATAATCGTCAGCGCTTTGAGACATAACGGTTATGTTGACTGAACGACCATATCTTCCATACATCGATTGCCAGGTTGTAATTGGTACAATAATATAGTTATCTCTGCTCTGCCCAAATAAAGAGGATTGCTTTTCTACGATACCAACAACTCTTAGAGGTTTCCCATCAACACGAATAGTCTGACCAATAGGATCAATATTTGGAAAAAGTTTATCAACTATTGGCTGAAATATCAAACAAACATCTGAGGAATAATTAATATCGTCTTCCCTAAGATCCCTTCCCTCTTCAACATTCCAATCATTAGTTCTCATTGCATCGGTACTAACTCCTGCAATTTGAAGATTTGGATTAGTTTCTCTGCTGCCAAACTTTGCAATTATTCCAAACTGCCATTGTTCAACACCAATATATTTAGCCTGTGTAAGCATATCTTTCAGACGATTGGCGTGCTCTATTGTCAAATCTTTTCTGTTACGATCATCTCTTCTTCTTGGTCCGCCGCCAAAAACATTATCATGTTTCTGAATCTGAAAAGTATTTTTGCCCAAACTGGATAATCCAGAATTGATACTGTTCTGAAGCATAGTGAGAATGGTCATAATAACAATAATAGAAAATATTCCAACTACAACTCCCAGTATTGTTAGAGCAGTTCTTAATCTGTTACTCTTTAGTGATTGGAGTGATATCGCTAATATTTGATTTATTTTCATAATTCAAGACCTAGATATTAAAACTTAAATTTTTCACAACTCATTTTTGTTTCTCGTAGCTCAGAATTCATTCTGAGCTTGATGTATTGGGATATTATTTCATCACCTCAACAAAACGCAAACAGACTGAAGTCTGTTTTACAACAAAATCACTCATACCTCAACGCATCAACAGGATCCATCTTTGCGGCTGTGTACGCTGGAGCTAATCCTGAAACTATTCCTGTTACTAATGAAATTAAAATTGCGATGATAACAACATCGTATTGAATGGCTGTTGGGAAGAACTGATTTAACATTAAGCTTAAAAGAAGTGCTGCTATCAAACCAATCAAGCCACCAAGTAAACAAATTACAGAAGATTCTAAAAGGAACTGAGTCATAATAGTTCTGCGTTTTGCACCAATTGCTTTTCTTAATCCTATTTCCTTAGTACGTTCTTTTACTGAAACAAACATAATATTCATAATGCCTATTGCACCAACAAAAAGTGATAAACCTGTTATAAATAAACCTGCAATCTGTATAACACCAACAAAGGAATCATATTGCTCCTGCAAGCCTTCCTGTTGATTTATAGAAAAATCATTCGGTTCATCATAGGCAAGTCCGCGTATCTTTCTCATAATCCCTTCTGCTTCTGCTTTAGTTTCTTCAACCATATTTGGATTAGGAGCACGAACATTTAATGTAACTGTTTGAGAATGCCTTGATATAAAATTTTTAAATATTGTTCCAATCGGGATAAATACCTGGTTATCAGGATTAAATGGTCCAAGAATAACACTTCCCTGCTCTGCAAGCACACCAACAATTTTGAAGTTTGTTCCACCAATCTTTATTGTTTTATCTAAAGCATCACCCCTAGGAAAAAGTTTTGCGCTTATTTCACTTCCGATAACAGCAACATTTCTAGATGCATTGCCTTCAATTTCAGAATAGAATCTGCCTTGTTCAAAAGTAAAGTTAGTTGTTTTAACATAATCAGCATTTGAACCTGTTAAAAAAACACCCTCTACTTTTTTATCATCATATTTTATTGTTTGCCTGCTATTAGTTACCGGGGCAACTGCAATGGGAAGTTTTGCAAGTTCTTTGAATTTACGGTAGTCCTCCATTTCTATATTTCTGCGGTTGCGCATTTTCCACCACTCATCATTAGAAAACCATGACCATTTATCAACATATAAAACATCCGATCCAAGAGCGCTTATACCATTTTTAAATGAGTTGTCAATTCCTTTTATAGCAGTTGACATTAAGACAACTGCGGTAATGCCAATAAAAATTCCCAGCATTGTTAAGGCAGCACGAATTTTATTTGCTCTAATTGCTCGCCACGCAATAGCAAGTCCTTCGTTTAATTCAAATATCATTGGAGACATAATCCACTCACTAATAATTATTCATTACAAAATTGATGCTTTTACTTTTGGTAAAAATCTTTTTTCAACGTTTTCATCTTTTTCTACTAACCCATCTTTTAATCTAACAATCCTTAAAGCGTGTTCAGCGATGTATTCTTCATGAGTTACAAGAATTATGGTATTTCCTTTTTCATGTATCTCATGAAACAAACCCATAATTTCTTCACCGGTTTTAGAATCAAGATTACCAGTAGGTTCATCCGCAAGTATAATTGCTGGATTAGAAACTAAAGCTCTGGCTATCGCAACTCTCTGTCTCTGTCCACCTGAAAGTTCATTTGGTTTATGGTGCATTCTATCTTCTAGTCCAACATCAACTAATACCTGCTTAGCTCTTTCTTTCCTTTCGGCACTGGCTACTCCAGCATATATTAAAGGCAGCTCAACATTGTGAACAGCATCTGATCTTGCCAAAAGATTAAACGTTTGAAATACAAATCCAATTTCTTTATTCCTTATTCTTGCTAATTCATTATCAGTCATTTCACTAACGCTAACACCCTTAAAATCATAAATTCCTGAAGTTGGTGTATCCAAACATCCAAGCATATTCATCAGGGTAGATTTTCCAGATCCTGATGGACCCATAATGGCTACATATTCGTTTTTATCAATTTTCAAAGAAACATCACGTAACGCGTGAACCTCCTCTGAACCAACCTGATAAACTTTAGCGATATGATCTATGTTAATTATATTCATTGTTGTTTACCAAGTTTATTTTTTTGTAATGTTATTACGTTTTTCTTCAACTCTTACTTGAAGACCGTCATTAAGTTCACGAGAAATTGCTTTATAACTTCCAGATACAACTACTTCACCACCTTCAAGTCCTTTTGTAACAGCGATATAATTATCATCGCTCAATCCGGTTTCAACTTCCACAGATTTTGCTTTTCCATCTTTAACAATGAAGACAATTTCTTTAGGTTTAATATTTTCCTTTTTCTCAGTCTTAACCTGAATTATTCCTTCTTCTTCACCATCTCCCATAGCTTGATCCATTTTCGGCATATCTGATCTGGTAGTTACACTTTGAATCGGCACACTTAATACATTTCCAATTGTTTCTGTTTCGATATCCGCTGTGCAAGACATTCCAGGTCTTAAAGCATTTTTAGGGTCGATTAATTTTATTTTTACTTCAAAGTTTACAACTTCTTGCTGAGTACCTAACCCAGTAGTATTTGCGCTGTTACCAATTTCGGAAACAATGCCAGCAAATTCCTGATCCTTAAAAGCATCAACTTTAATTGTAGCCGTATCACCTACCGAAACTAAAACAACATCATTCTCATCTACTTCAACCACAGCTTCAATATTACGCAAATCGGAAATAGTCATAATATCTGAACCCATACTGAATCCTGCACCAAATACTCTTTCACCAAGTTCTACATTAAGTTTAGTAACTACACCATCCATTGGGGATCGAATTGCAGTTTTAGAAATTTGATCCATAATTTCTTTTACTGAAGCTTCGCTCTGTGCAACATTTGCTTCTGCTGCTTGATAAGAAGCTTTTGTGGACAAGTAATTTGATCTGGATGTTTCTAATTCAGAATCACTCGACAAACCCTTGCTATAAAGTTCTTTGATCCGATTATAATCAAGTTCAACTTTGGTCAGTTCTGCTTCTCTCATTTTTAAATTTGCTTTGGCAGATTGAAGATTAGCTTCCAATCTTTCATTTTGAGCAACATATTGGTCGCCTTTTATCCTTATAAGCAAATCGCCCTTTTTTACAGGATCACCTTCCTTCACTGGCAATTGAATTATTTCACCGGTTACTTCAGGATTAATAACCACTTTAAATTCCGGGTTAATTTTTCCGGTTGCAGCCACCGTTTGCGTTATAGTTCTCTTCTCAACTTTTTCAGTTTGAACAGAAACTATTTCTTCTTTATTACCGCCAACAAAAGCTACCACTAAAAGTATTACAAGAAGTAAACCTATTCCGCCAAAGATGAATAATTTCTTTTTCGATTTTTTCGTTTTTCCATTTGCCATTTGAAAGATTCTCCTATGATTAAAATTTATTCGTATTGAGTATAATCTAAAACACCGAGGTTATACTTCAGTTCTTCACTTAAACGAATGTAATAAAACTGTGCGTTAATGTAATTTGTTGTTGCATTTTGATATGCTGTACTGGCAATTAATACATCTAATAATTTACCAGCACCAAGATTATATTTTTCCTGTTCGATCTTTAAATTTTCTTCGGCAGCCTTTACATTCTTTTCAGTAACGAGTAATGCCTTTTTAGCTGCCTCAAGATCAAGAAATGTTTTCTGCAGATTTTGTTTGATTAACCTTTCAGTATCACTTACTTGTAATTCGTAGTTCATCGCATCAACCTCTGCGATCTGAATAGCATTTTGAGTTGCGAAACCTGAGAAGATTGGTATACTTAATGTTAATCCTGCCGAAAAATTATGTGAATTAAAAATATCACCAACCGCATTAGCGAATGAACCATACCCAGCATTTCCAGACAATCTTGGCCAGTGACCGGAGTTTGCAATTGTCACGTTATCATTAAATGAATCAAGTGTAAGTTTTTGTGCAAGATAATCTTTTCTGTTTTCCAGAGCTTGATTCACCAAATCATTTAGTTTAGTAAAATCAGTATTTATATCTGTATCCAAAATGGTTAACTCTTTTTCTGTTAATGATTCTGAATAAGTATATTTTTCTAATACATCCAATCCTAAATAATAAAGAAGGTTACTCTTAGCGTTTTCAAGAATATTACTTGCTCTGATAACTTCAAGTTCGGCATTACCTAATTGAACTTGTTGTTGATAAACGTCAGCTTTTGTTAAAGATCCAAGTCTGTTTCTCTCTTCGATTGTCTCAAGATTTTTTTGCTGCTGTTTAACATCCTCTTCCCTAACTTTGAGAAGTTGATCCGATTCTACTACTGAGTAATATAAATTTATAGTTTGAAAGACGACTTCCTGTTTCTTGCCTTCGATTGATAATTTTATTGCCTCTAGTGAATTTTTGCTTCTTGATAAATTGGCATAGTTTGATAAACCATCAAATAACACTACATTTGAACTGGCACCAACTCCATACGATCGCGACTCACTATTACTTGCCGGAAAGGTAATATTGGCACCATTAACATTTGAAGTTCTTCCAGCCTCTTCAACACGGTTCCAATCCCAGGTTCCATAGGCATTCAAGTCAGGTAAAAAATTTCCATAAGCAGCATCTACACCTGATTCACCTTTTGCAAGCTCATTTTCTTGGGAGATAAGTCCTGTATTTTTTTGTAAAGCAATTTTTATAGCTTGATCAAGCGTTAATTGATTTTGTGACAATAAAGAATTTGTCGATATTAATAGTAAAATAGATACTAAGAATAATTTCATTTGTAACTCCGAATGTTGGATTGAAAATTCATACTTTCTGTAAAAATACAACAATTATTATATTCTATCTCTGATTTTGACCACTCAAAAATAGTTTAATTAAAAGCTAAATGATCACTTTATGTACGAATGGTAAAATAATTACATTTGCGGTATTTAGAAGTACTTAACACAAAAAGAGTGTTAAAGGTTCAGATTTAGAAATTATGCAATTGTATGTTGATTCTCAGAAACTAAATGATTTATATTCATATAGTAATATTTTCTGAAAGAGGTAGTAATGGAAAAACACTTGTTACAAACTTCATACAAAACTCTGATTTTGGGATTATTGATCACCATCATTATTTGTAATATCAGTTATAGTCAGCAATTAAATAAAATATACGAAGATATTGGCGGAGGTTCAGGATCTACAAATACTGCAGTGGAATCCAATGACGATTATACTTTATATATTGTTGGTGGCTTACTTGTAACCGGAATTGTTGTTTATGCTTTATTGCGTGATAACAAAGAAAAGTCAACAAAAGATACTACCGCTGTAATACTTGATAAGGATTTTCTGGAAAAGAATCTTTCTTTTGACGAAAAGGTTAAAAATATTCAGTCACAAATTCCTATTAATATCTCATTTGGAATGCAGCGTGATATAGCGCTTAAGAATGAGAGAAGATATTTTGTTGGATTGAATTACAATTTTTAATGCTACTAATTAGTTTTCTAAAAATTGATCTTTAATTTCCATTAAATATTTGTAAGCCTCTTCATAGTTATTTCCAATTTTACCATCCAAGATTGCTTCTTCAATTGCAGTTTTAATCTCACCAACTTTTCTTGATGGTTTAAGTTTGCAGATTTTCATTATCTCTTCTCCCCTTACCGGTGACTGAAACTCTTTTAACTTATCTCTTTCTTTTACATCTCTTACTTTTTGCATAACACGTTCATAGTTACCAAGATATTTTTCAACCTTAGCTGGATTTTTGCTCGTTATATCAGCTCTACAAAGTGTAATCAGATCTTCTAAATCTTCACCAGCATTTACTACAAATCTTCTTATTGCAGAATCAGTAACTTCCTCATTAGCTAAAGCTATTGGTCGTAAATGCAATCGCACAAGTTTTTGTATATACTCAAGCTGATGCAATGGAAGTTTCATTCGATGAAATATTTTCTTCATCATTCTCGCACCAAGATCTTCGTGCCCATGAAAAGTCCAGCCGATTCCTTCAACAAATTTCTTCGTAGGCGGTTTAGCAATATCATGAACAAGTGCGGCAAATCTTAACCAGACATCATCTGTTTGTTTGCAAATGTTATCTACAACTTGCAGAGTATGCAAAAAAACATCCTTATGATGATAATCTTTCCGTTGATCAACACCAGCCATAATTGAAATTTCCGGAAATACAATTTCTAAAACAGATGAATCAAAAAGAAGTTGTAAACCGATTGATGGTTTTGGTGAGGCAAGAATTTTTATGAACTCGTCCGTTATTCTCTCCTGAGAAACAATGGCAAGTCTTTCTCTCATTTCTTTTGCCGCAATCATTATACTTCCATCAACATTAAAATTTAGCTGCGAAGCAAAACGAAATGCTCGCATAATTCTCAAAGGATCATCATCAAATGTTTTAAATGCATCAAGCGGTGTTTTTATCAGTTTATTTTTTATATCTGATAAGCCATCATATTTATCTATGGGTTTGCCAATTTCGTTTTTATTCAGAGAAATAGCTATAGTATTAATAGTAAAATCCCGCCGTGATATATCTTCTTCAAAAGTCCCATCTTCAACAATTGGTTTTCGTGTATTACGGTCGTATGATTCTTTTCTTGCACCGACAAATTCAATATTCATTTCCTGGTAATCAAAATGTGCAGTACCAAAATTTTTAAAGTACGATACATTTGTAATACCAAGTTCATCTGCAACACTTTTGGCAAAATCTGTTCCGCTGCCAATTACAAGAATATCAAGATCGTTTCGCTCACGATTTAAAATTAAATCCCGCACAAATCCACCAACAGCATAAACGCTTACTTTATCTTTTTCAGCAACTCTTGAAATAACGTCAACAATTTTAAGACTGGATGTTCTTTCTTTAATTAATATTTCTAATTCATCATTCATTCTGATGGCACTTAACTCTATTTAATTTATTGTTCTGTAGCGTGAATAAAATTATCCATAACTTGATTTGAATTTTTTAAAAACCAACTTGCCTTTTCAAACTGTTCCTGCATTGCAATATGAAACAAATTCCTTTCTTTATATCGCAAACTTAATGCGGCATACTTTCTTGCATTAACGAAATCACTATTTTCAAGCATGTATTGAGAAAGTTTAAAGGCAGCAAAACTGCTTTCGATATTGCTAACGATAAAGGTTTTATTAAATATACTTAGTGATTTTTTATAATCAATACTTTGGTTTTGTAATATATCAGCAATAATGGGCAAGGAATGATAATTGTATTCTTTTTCATTTAAAGAAATCAATATTTTTAATTTCAATGAATCGCTGCCGTCTAAATATTCGTACAATTTATTTTCTTCAAGTAAACTTAGTCTTGTATTGCACAAATAATTTAATTGATGATTGGGATTATCCTCAATTATTTTTTTATAATAATATGCTGCTGAGTCATTCTGCATATTAAGAGAGTATAATTCAGCTAATCTGAAAATCATATTATTATAATAAGCGGTAGCTGTAAATTTTTTATAGTTATTAAAAATTAATTGGATCGCATCCTTTTTTTTATTACGCTGATAATAAATTTCAGAGAGTCCAACTAAGGATGAATAGTTAAGTGTCTTATTATTTATTTCTTTAAAGAGTATCTCTGCTTTCTCAAATTTATTTTCCGATAAGTACTGATAAGCTTTACTTAATCTGTCTCCGATATATCTAGGACACACTTTTTGAATAATAGAAAGTCTGCCGAAATAATAATCAGCCATTGCTTTTTTATTTGATAATTCTGGACTGATAATACTTTTATTAAATTCTTTTTGTGCGACTTCAATTTTAGTTTTAAATACTGATTCAAAATCACCGGTGTTATAAAACTCTTTAACCTTTTCAATTCCATACTTGTCTGTGAGATATTGAATAAAAGCACCACTATAAGTATAAGCCAGCAATGAATTACCTTTAAAGAAACTTAATCCGGTGAACAACGATTTTACATCCACAACATATCCATTGTTATATGCGAGTGATGTCAGATATTTTATTGATAAATCATTTGAGATTCCATCCAAAGATTCTGCCATTCCTTCGATAAGTGCTGCATTAAAACCGGATGCCAGTTTAAATATTCCTGTTCCAAATTCTGCGGTAAAAACATGAGCTAATTCATGCTTTAAAGTACTTTGCCACGAATCGGCACTAATATAGATTGAGTATTGCCACGGCTTTGCTACGTCCGCATTACCGGCACCAAAAAGTCTCTTCTTTTGTTCACGATTATTAAACAGATAGACATTAATTAATTTTGTTGGTTTAGAGTTTAGTTGAGTCTGTAATTCTGAATAATAGAATTCTTGATTTAGCGCAATCAACTTAGCTTCTGTTGAATCAATATTATCATAATGGAGTATCAATGATTCCGATTCAATTTGCTTTAATAATATTGAATCTAATTTTGTAAAGGTTGTTGTATATCCAAGATACGGGGAGATGAATTGAAACAATGATGCTATAATTAAAATTGCAGCTACAAATAAGAGTTTAAATTTCTGAACAAATATTTTTTGCTTTAGGATGAAATAGATTATTAAAAATGAAAAAGTTATAACTAGAAGTTGATGGAAAAATAATTTCCAATCTGCACTTAGCCCTTCGTCATAAATGTTGCCGGGGAAAAAACCAATTAACGGTGAATAGAAATAAACTTGAGGATTAAAATATATTTCTAATATTGGAATAAGGGCTATCAAAATGATGACAGCAAAAAATAATAGTTTACTAAATCTTACGGTAAATATGTTTATTAAAAAAACTAATGCCGTACCAAAGACAATCGAAACACTAACTATCAAAAGATAAAATACTATTCCATCTATAAATGAACAAAACATTGTTACTATTGAATTAATTACACTTATTATTAATGGGATCAGAAAGAGAAGTAAAAGATTTTTAATTAGTTCACTAAGAACAAATACTGATTTGTGAACAGAATTAAATGTATGAAGACCAGCAATTATACAAAGTATCAAACCATTGAAAGCAGCAAATTCATAACCAAGGGTACTTGTAAGTGGCAACTGAGTTAGAAAAATATTAATCAGGATCAGAACTAAAGCATAAACTAATAATCCGTTTTTATATGATAAGAATTTTTTTAATAACATTTTAAAATCAATAATTTAATGACGCCGGCGAGTTTTTCAACAGACCTAATATCTTACTTTACAGAACCGATTTTACTTTTATAAATATTACCACCGTTGCAAGTAATAATAAAATTTCCGGAATTTAATTGTATAATATCGTTTAGCATTACTGGCTGTCCAACAGATTTTTTTATCCAGGTTTTTCCGGCATCGTATGAAAAGAAAATTTCACCTCTGTTCGAAAGGACTATTCCTTCAGCATTATTATCAAAACTAACTTTGTATAAGCCGGAATTTGAGCCAACATCAACTTCGTTCCAACTATCTCCGCCATTTTCAGTGCGAAATATTTTACCTTCACCGCCTACAATAATTCCTAAGAATTCATTTACAAATAAAATATCCTTTAAGTAAGACTTAAAATTGATGTTTTGCTTTTGCCAGCTTTCTCCACTATCGTTAGTTTTAAGTATTGTGCCATTCCATCCAACTATAATTCCATTTTTAGAATCAGCAAATCCAATACTGAATAAATTTTCATTAACATTACTTTGAATTTTTTGCCAGGTTAGTCCACCATCGTAAGTTTTAAGAATCAATCCGTTACTTCCAACTATAAATCCTGTGTTGATGTTATTGAAGTAAATTTTAAAAAGAGTTTCTGTCGTATTAGAATTAATTTTTTTGATTTGTTTAGAATTATCATTCAACATTCCGATAAATCCAGCTGAACCAACCACATAAAATTTATTATCATTGGAACAAATTGAATTGAAACTATTTGAATGTGTGGATATGACTTTTCCCCAAGTAATTCCGCCATCCAGCGATTGCATAACTAACCCAGAATCCCCCGCAATAAAACCTATATAATCATTTAGAAACGCTATTGAATTAAGATTTCTATCGGAATCAAGTTTGATCAATTCCCATGCACTTTCTTTCATAAAATTGGGATTTTTAGAATAATCCTGTGAATAACTTAATTCTTCAAAATCTGTTTTATTTTTTTCATGCAGCACTATGGATTTAACAAGATTAAAAACAATTACTCCTAATCCAATAAAAATTATAAACAGTAATATATTACTCACTGTTTGAAATCCTTTTGAAGATTTTTTTTCTGATTTGACAAAATCATCATCATCATTTGTGAGAAATGGCGTTTCAATATCTTTATTATAAGTATAACTTAAACTCAAATCCATAATTGAATTTTTAATATCAGCAGCAGATGAAAAATTATCATCAATTGATTTGTTCATTGCCTTTAAAATAATTTCATCGGCAGCGGCGGGAATTGTTGGAATAATTGAAGATACTTTTGCGGGTAGTTTATTTACGTGTGAATCGATAATTTCATAAATCGTTTGCGCATTGTACGGATGAGTACCAACTAACATTTCATAAAATGTAATACCAAGAGAATAAAGATCGCTTTTAATGGTAATAACATTTCCACCTAACTGTTCGGGGCTCATATAAAGCAAAGTACCTGGTCTTGCATTGTGCTGCGTAAGAGATTTTAATTCTTCTATTGATTTAGAGATTCCAAAGTCCATGATTTTAGGATTACCGGTCAAATCCAAAATTATGTTTGATGGTTTCAAATCTCTATGAATAAACCCCTGCTGATGCGCAAACTCAATTCCATTAAGAATTTGTGTAATCAATTCAAGAGCATAACTAAATTCAATTCTTCCTCGATCTCTGATAATACTTTCCAGAGTATCGCCTTCAATATATTCCATTGCGATACCAAGAACATCTTTTTCTTCCACGAAACCATAAACCGAAACAATATTAGGATGCATTAACTTAGCTTGATTCCTTGCTTCTCTCTTGAACCTTTCAATAAATGTAGAATTGTGTGTGGTATTTAAACTAAGAATTTTAAGCGCAGCATATCTTTCCAATTTTACATCAAAAACTTTATAAACAGCTCCCATTCCTCCCTGACCAAGGAGTGAAACTACTTTATAATTTTGTAATCGTCTTCCAATCATTTAGTAATTTCAATAATGATAAATGAATAATCATCAACGGCACCACGAAGTTTAATCATCTTTATAATTTTATTTTTTATTTCTTCAAGATCATTTAGAATTAAGACTTCCTCAATCTCTGCATTACTGACCAAATTTGAGACCCCATCTGAACAAATAAAGAATTTATTTTCATCACTAACATTTAACCTTATTTTACTAATATCAGGTTCAATAGATACATTATCTCCAAGTGCTTTAATAATTACATTTTTTTGAGGATGATTAGTTGCCTGTTTATGTGTTATATATCCTTCATCTAATAATTTTTGTACCAGTGAATGATCTTTAGTAATCTGATTTAACCTTTTGGATTTTAAATGATAGATTCTAGAATCACCAATATGTCCCCAATAAACAACATTATCTTTTAAGTAAATAATTTCTAAAGTTGTAGCCATATTTTTTAGCGGCATAGTTGTGGAAGAATGATTTAATACAAAACTATTAGACTCTTCAATAGCAAGTTTTATCTTTTCTAAATAATTATCATTTTCGGAAGCAGAAAAAAAATACAATGCTGATTTTAGAGCAATCCTGGCAGCCAGATCACCACCATTATCTCCACCAACACCGTCGCATAAAATTGCTAAAAGTCCGTCATTAATCTCTGCTGTCTCAACCGCGTCCTCATTAAATTTTTTTACGGAACCAGGACTCGTAAAACGTATATACTTAAACCCCATAAAGAGTCCTCATTAAAATTATTATAATTTTTGAATTCATATGTAAATCAAAAATAAGAAATTATTGCCTTATCTGCCCTAAAAATAGTAATAACGATTTCCGGTGATTATAGGCAAGAGCTTAATTTGTTTAACAATCACCGTAAGATTATATTTGCAAGCGATTTTTGATTCATAAATCATTTCAGAATATAACTTTATACACGTTCTTTTGATTAAAATTTGAATCATTTTGTGTACTTTTATTGCGAGAATGGCGGAATTGGTAGACGCGCTAGACTTAGGATCTAGTACCGAGAGGTGTCGGGGTTCGAGTCCCCGTTCTCGCACTTCATAACATCCCAATTAAATTATTTGAGGTTAGCTTTTATATGGAATACAATGTTGTAGAATTAAGTGCTTCTGAAAAAGAAGTTGAAATAAAACTTCAGTACGATGAGATTAAAAAAGAGATTGACGACGAAGTAAAGAAACAATCAAAAAAAATTCAGGTTCCTGGTTTTAGAAAAGGTAAAGTTCCTGTTTCGATGCTTAAAAAAATGTATGGAGATGCTCTTGAATATGAAGCATCAGAAAAGATTGCAAATTCATTCTTCTGGAAAGTTGCTGAAGAAAACCAGTTAAAACCCATCGGCCAGCCCACAATGACAGACCTGAAATTTGATCCTGAAAAAGAATTATTTTTTAAAGTTAAGTATGAGACTATTCCCGCACTTAATGTTAAAGATTACAAGGGTCTTTCTTTTGATATTCCGGATTTTGTAGTTAGCGATGAAGAAATAGGTAAAGAAATAGACTACATCCGTAAATCAAACAAAACCCTTGAAGATGTTAATGAGATTTTGGATAACAATTTTATTATTGATGCTGAAGTTATTCTTACTGAAAGAAACGGCGAAACGGTTACCGATTCTAAACATGAAAAGATGCAGATTGATTTAACCGCTGATGGTGTTGCTAAAGAAATTGTTGATAATGCTAAAAATAAAAAAGTAGGCGAAAGTTTTTCATTTTCATTTAACGACGAACACAAGCATAAGTTGGAAGATGGAACTGAAGAAGTCCATAAAGAAGAATACAAATATCAGGTAAATGTTTTAGGTATTAAGAAAATTGTTCTCCCAGAATTAAATGAAGAGCTTATTAAAAAAGCTACAAAGGATAAGGTTTCAACCGAACCGGAACTAAAAGAAGAAATCAGAAAAGATATTCAAAACTATTACAACCAGCGTACAGAAGAATTAGTTAGAGGAAAGCTTGTTGGAGAAATTGTTAAGAATAATGATTTTGTTCCACCTAAAAGTCTTGTAAATAATATTTTAGAAGAATATGTAAAAAGTGAAGAGGAACAATCTAAAAAATCTAAATATCCTTTTAACAAAGAAGAAAGCAGAAAAAGATTATTAAACTCTGCAGAGAATGAAGTTAAATGGTATCTAATAAAATCTGAGATACAAAAGAATGAAGGCATCGCAGTTTCTGATGAAGAAATTAAGGAACTTGCAGAAAAAGAAGCTGAGAAAATTGGTATTCCTGTTGATAAGCTTATCAACTACTACAAAACTTCAAATCAGACTGAAAGAGTACTTGATCAAAAACTTTTTGATTTCCTTAAATCAAATAACACGATTAATAAAGTTCATCCTGACAAATTAAAAGTAAAACAAGAGGCAGTAAATGAGTAAGAATATTGAAATTTATAATCAGCTTGTTCCATATGTAATAGAACAAACCGGACGCGGTGAAAGAGGAATGGATATCTATTCCCGTTTACTTAGAGAACGGATTATATTTTTAGGAACAGCTATTGATGATCATGTGGCAAGTTTAACTATTGCACAATTAATTTTTCTTGAAGCTGAAGATTCTGAAAAAGATATAAATATGTATGTCAATTCCCCTGGCGGAAGTGTTACAGCAGGACTTGCAATTTATGATACTATGAAATTTATAAAACCTGATGTTGCTACTATTTGCGTTGGAATGGCCGCAAGCATGGGTGCAGTTTTATTAGCGGGCGGTGCTGCCGGTAAACGCTCTTCCCTACCTAATTCTAAAATAATGATTCATCAACCTTGGACTCAAGGAATTGGCGGACAGGTAACTGATGTTGAAATTCATGCTAAAGAATTAATTAAAACACGTGATTCTTTATATAGAATACTTGCAGAACATACTGGTAAAACCGTTGAGCAGATTACTAAAGATTGTGATAGAGATTATTTTTTAACTGCTGAAGAAGCAAAAACCTACAAGCTGGTTGACAACATTATTGAAAAGCGAATCCCGATTAAGTAATTTTTAAGGGCTGAGTTTTCAGCCCTTTTTTTTGAATAATAACTTTAAATCAAAACAACAAATAAATGAATCTCATCTCATCAAAAATATTTTCATTAATTATACTTTTCTTTGTATTAAACAATACAATATTCTCACAAGTAAATCGTAATAAAATACTTGATGAGTACTTAAATCAATATCTTCAACTAAAAAATGTTCCTTCAATCTCTGCCGGACTTTTTCATCAAGATAAAATAATTTGGCTTAAAAGTGCGGGAACAATTGATATCGAAAGCAATGTACTTGCCTCTACATCTTCTTTATACAGGATTGCATCTATAAGTAAACCTATAACTGCTGTTGCGGTCCTACAATTGTGGGAACGCGGAGTCATCAGTCTTGATACTGATGCCAGAGCATACTTGCCAGATTTTCCTGTAAAAAAATATAAATTTACAATTAGACAATTATTGAACCATACATCCGGAATACGAAACTATAAAGAAGGTGAATTTGACAACAAAAAGTTTTATGCAACTACGGATGATGCACTAAAATTACTGGCTTATGATTCGTTAATGTTTGAACCGGGCACAAAATATGCTTACACAACACTTGGATACACACTATTAGCTGCAATTGTAGAAAAAGTATCCAAAACAAGTTTTGAAAATTATCTTAAAAATAATGTTTTTATTCCAGCCGGAATGCAATCAACTATGGTGGATAAGCAACGTGAAATAATTCCAAACCGTGTTAAAGGCTATGAAAAAAATGCGGAGAGAAATATTGTAAATGCACCACTTACAGATGTCAGTATTAAAGTAGCAGGCGGCGGTATTCTTTCAACTGCAAATGATTTATTACTGTTTTCTAAAGCCCTATTAGAAAATAAACTACTTAAGCAATCAACCTTAGAGATGATGATAAGAAAATCAAAACTAAAAAGTGGTAAAGAGATTGATTATGGATTGGGATTTTCTTTGTATTATGAAAATGATTCTCTCAAATATTTTTCACATAATGGTGCAGGCACAGGTTTTAGCTCAATATTATTAATAGATCCGAATCATAAAACCACAAGTGTTACTTTGGTTAATATAAGAGACAGAAACCTTGGTGAACCGGCAAATGACCTATTAGTAATTTCTTATTCAGATACTTTAATTCAGCCAACAAAAACATTGTCTAATGAACTTATGATATCTTATGCTTCTGCTGGAATTGATAGTACTATTAAGATGTTAAATTATATATATACAAATGAACAAACCATTTATACTCTTGATGAAAACGAGGCAATATTTTTTGCAGATGATTTAATTGAGCTAAAAAGAATTCCGGATGCAATAACCTACCTAAAAGATGTTATTAAATTGTACCCAAAATCCTTTAAGGTTTTGGTTGCCCTTGCAGATACTTATCTAAAAGACAATAACTCAGGACTTGCTCTCCGATATTATAGATCAGCCGCACAAATAAATCCTTCAGATCAACGAGTAAATAATTTGATAAAAAAATTGAGCAATAAATAATTCCTTTTAGATTTAATAATTTTTTACTATCTACTCTTTCAAGTAAAACTGCCTGTAACTGAACTATTTTTAATTTATTACTGTTATTATTTTATGATTGGATATAGATTTACAAAATATGATCCCAAATTTGATCGGAATAAATCTTCATTCGATAATTTGTTGAAGGTTTTTCTCCAACTATTAACCATATCTTCAGGTGATGTAAGCGAAGCACTTGATTGGATGAATCAGCTTGACCGAAAATATAACCTCACGGACAATGACTACGGAATGGGCGACTTTATAGATGATTTGAAAAAAAATAATTTCATCGAGCAGGATGAATCTGGTTTAAATTTCATCCCTACTACAAAATCTGAACGTACTATCAGAAAACAGGCACTTGAAGAAATTTTCGGAAAGTTAAAACAATCAATGAAGGGAAATCACAAAACATTCATTCCCGGACAAGGAGACGAACAAACTTCTGAAAAACGACAGTACCTCTTTGGCGATTTGATGGAACAGATTGATATGACTGATTCAATTAAAAACGCGCAGATAAATCATGGTATTGATGAATTTAATTTGACCGAAGATGATCTTGAAGTTGAGGAGCGGGATTATAAAACCATTACTTCAACCGTGTTAATGATAGATATTTCTCACTCAATGATTTTATACGGTGAGGACAGAATAACTCCTGCAAAAAAAGTAGCAATGGCACTTTCAGAATTGATAATTACAAAATATCCCAAAGACACTCTGGATATAATTGTATTTGGTAACGATGCCTGGTCAATAACTGTTAATGACCTACCGTATCTTGAAGTTGGTCCTTACCATACGAATACTGTTGCGGGTTTAGAACTTGCAGGTGATATATTGAGAAGGAGAAAAACCAATAACAAACAAATTTTTATGATAACTGATGGAAAGCCTACCTGTCTTAAAGAAGGTGCAGGATATTATAAAAACAGTTTTGGGTTAGATCGTAAAATACTTAATAAGACATTAGACCAGGCAGCAAAATTCAGACGAATGGGAATTACAATTACAACATTTATGATTGCACGTGATCCCTATCTGCAGCAGTTTGTAAGGGAATTCACAAAAACCAACAACGGAAGAGCATTCTACAGCAGTCTATCAGGTTTGGGTGATTTCGTATTTGAAGACTATATAAGAAATAGAAAGAAAAGAGTAAGGTAAATAAATTATGATGGATATTTCAAAAATAACAACTCTTGGTGATCTCAAGAAAACAAATTATAAATCAAGATCAATAAAAGACGAATTACGTGATAATATGATTATCGCATTAAAAAATAATACGGATCCTTTTGCAGGAATTTTTGGTTATAATGAAACTGTTTTACCGGAACTTCAAACTTCTTTATTATCAAGACATAATATATTATTATTAGGATTAAGAGGTCAGGCAAAGACAAGAATCGCTCGACTGCTTATCAATCTCCTTGATGAATATATTCCAGCCATTGAAGGAAGTGATTTGAATGAGGATCCATATTCTCCGATTACAAACGAGACAAAAAAAATGGTTAACGAACTTGGTGATGGAACTAAAATTAAATGGATACATCGATCTGAAAGATACACTGAAAAGCTTGCTACACCTGATGTTACCGTATCAGATTTAATTGGAGATGTTGATCCCATAAAAGCAGCAACACTTAAACTTCCCTATTCTGATGAAAGAGTAATTCACTTCGGATTAATTCCCAGATCGCACAGATCAATTTTTGTAATAAATGAATTACCCGATTTGCAGGCTCGCATCCAAGTTTCTTTATTTAATATTTTACAGGAAAGTGATATTCAGATTCGTGGATTTAAAATCAGATTAAAGTTAGATATTCAATTTATCTTTACAGCTAATCCTGAAGATTACACGAATAGAGGTTCTATTGTAACTCCGCTGAAAGATAGAATAGACAGTCAAATTATTACGCATTATCCAAAGTCAATTTCTATTTCTCAAAGGATCACTGAGCAAGAGGCTGATATTTCTGATCAACAAAATTCTTCCGTTGTAGTGTATCCGCTTGTTAAAGAGATAATCGAACAGATTGCAATTGAAGCAAGATCAAGCGAGTATGTGGATGAGAAAAGTGGTGTTTCAGCAAGACTTACAATTTCCGCGTACGAAAATATTATCAGCTTTGCCGAAAGAAGAAAAATAATAAATGATGAATCCAAAGCTTATTGCCGAATTAGCGATATAGTTGGTGTGATTCCTGCAATAACTGGTAAAGTTGAACTAGTCTTTGAAGGTGAACAAGAGGGACCCGTAAAGGTTGCAAATATCTTAATCGGTAAAGCAATTAAAAGTGTATTTGAGAAAAATTTTCCCAGTCCGGAATTACTTAAGAAAAAGAAAGAGCAAAACCCTTATGGTTTAATCACATCATGGTTTTCAAAGAATAATATTGTTGATATTTTATCAAATGCATCTAATGCGGATTATAAAAAAATTCTAACTGGTATTCCAGGATTGCAAAAAATAGTTGAACAATATCAACCTGATGCGGATGAAAACTTATCATTACTTTACATGGAATTTATTCTACACGGCTTATCAGAATACTCACAGCTAAGTAAATTAAGATTAGAAACAGGATTTCAGTTTAAGGATATGTTAAGCAGTATGTTTACAATGAATGAAGTAGAAGAATCTGATCCTGAAGATGATCCTGACTATTTTAAATAACTATAAAAAAAGCCGGACTTGATTAACAAATCCGGCTTTACAATTATGAGTGATTCTTATTTCATCAAAATCATTTTTCTAACTTGATTAAACAGATTACCGTTAACACCGTTAGCATTTAATTCATAAAAATAAATTCCACTACTCACTTTTCTACCAGAAATATCTTCAGAATTCCATTGAACAGTGTGAATGCCCGAATTCATATCGGTATTAACTAATTCACGAACCACTTCTCCTAAAAGATTATAGATTGTAATTCTTACACTTGAATTAGTCGGTAATGAGAATTTAATCTGTGTATTGGGATTAAATGGATTTGGATAATTTTGTTCTAAAGAATATGTACTTGGTACTTTAATTTCCTCTTCTTGCACACTTGTAACTCCGCTGCTATAGCTCAAACCAGTAAGATCTTTTAATCCAACTGAGCCAACCATTGCGCCAGTACCGGTAATTTGGCTAATTCTAAAGAGATCACTTACTAAGGTTCCTGAACCTTTAATACCATAAAGTTGGCTTGATTCATCGAATGCTAAATCAATTGTATTAATATTATACCCGGTTTTTCCAATTCTGGTAGTATCACCAGTAGATAAATCAATTTTAACTATCTGATCTTTAGGGTTACCTAAAAAATTCTTAACTGTACCCCATAATTCGTTTGTTTGAGGATGAAACTTTACAGAAATTCTTTGACACGGAATTGTTGTGATAAGATTATATGTCCCATCTTTTAGACTCAATTCATAAACTTGTCCGCCTTTTAAAACTCCGTACAAAGTTCCACTACTATCAAAAGCGATCGAAAATATTTCGGGTAGTGGGTAATTATAAAGTGGATATGCATCTCCAGCTCCGGAGTTCAGACGTAATAGTGTAGAGCCAGCTATTGAAGATCTAACAGAATAAATTACTTTAGTTACAGGATGAATAGCTAATCCAATTAAATCAGTATAATTTGATGGTCCAATATTAGTACCAGTACCAGTGCTCTTATTAACTGTCACTGTCTGGCCGCTATTCTGTATTCCTGATACTGCATATAGATTAAAATCTGCAGCCGGTAGCATTTCGAAACCGTTACCTGTAAAACTAAAACCTGTAAAAGAAGTGGAATTGTTTACTACCTGGTAATCAACGTTTCGTTCACCAACTGTAGTAGGATTAAATATAAATTTTACAACCAGAGTATCATAAGTTTGTAAAGTAATAGGAAAACTATGAGATGATACAAGCGTAAAATCACCGACTGAGGCTGGTATTGAGGAGATGGCTAAATCATCTGTCCCATAATTTGTAAGCATTGCACTAACTGTATCGCTTGTTAAACCTACCTGAACGCTACCAAAATTATAGTCTTGTGTTTCAGGGAAAACATAAATACCCGAAAATGGCTGTAATCGAACCTGCCCGACTGACACTGCATAATTATTTCCTGTTGAAGCATATTCAGTAAACATCCAAAAACTATACTCATCTGCCGGATCTAAAAATGCGCCCATATAGTCTCCCCATCTGTTCCTAGTTCCACTAAAGGTTTTTACATAATTTCCTAATCCTGGCTGTAATTTAAAAGCACCACTCAAACCAGGTGGATCAGTTGCTCTCCTAGATGCATAATAAGCTCCCATATACTCTGTGTTTGCAGATCTGGAGAAATTGATGACGATATTTCCATCTTTATCAACAGCAATTGCCGGATATATATAATAGTATCCATTTGCTCCAAGCTCCGCGCTTTCAACTACTGTATTATTACTAACATCTATTTTAAAGTATTTTACACTTGAATTTGTTGCATAAAGTGAATTACGTATAGAATGTGCGGCAAATAAATAACCTTCTCTAAAAATTGGAGCATTTCTTATAGCACTTCCACCGGATTCTATCAATGTACCACCTCCTAATTGATTTGCATTTGGAGTACCACTATAAAATGGAACATTAATATTAATACCAGTTAAAACAGGTGCGGTTGTTGGATTAGTTAATTTATAGACAGAATAGAAGGTACCTCCGCCTCGCGGAGCATACAAAAAATAATGTCCACCTGCAGGTGAATACTGAAAAGATGGGCGTATGTTACCAACTAAACTAGCAATATTGGGAATACTAATATTCCAAATATCCCTATATGTTAACGGACCAGCATTACTTGCATACAATTCAGTTTTAGATATAATTCTAATTTTTGCATGCTGAAACTGTGGTTCCGCACCAAAAGAGAAATTGTTAGTGGCTATATATATTGCTTCCTCATCAAATCCGATTTGTGGAAAATCACCCCACAGATTGCTTGGTAATCTGTACATATACCAATTTCCAAAGGGATCATCATCATCCGAATATGCGATTAAATCACCAGCTATCTGGGCTATGTCTTCAATTTGCATAAAAACCATTACCCATCTGCCAGCGTAATGATCATAAAT
Source organism: Ignavibacteriales bacterium (assembly GCA_038214015.1). GTDB lineage: Bacteria > Bacteroidota > Ignavibacteria > Ignavibacteriales > Ignavibacteriaceae > IGN3. The sequence continues at coordinate 46,478 of JBBQSH010000005.1, forward strand.
AATTTGCGGATCACCGGATTGGGTTGGAAAAACAGGGGACCACCACTGCGTGGAGTTAATCAATTTTAGCAATGTGCCTTGTTTATCATAAATCCGAATTCCGTTTCCGTCATTTGTTAGAACCATAACATGATTTGGTCCAACTGCCATTGTAGGATCAGGAGGGATAGAATTATTACTTTGCTGGACATCCCATTTTTCTAATAAGAATGTGTTGTCACCAATTCCGCTCAGATTTTCTGGCAGATTTGGATCTTCTACATAAGTTGGTTGCAATATGTTTGAACCATCATTTTCAATAATAAATGGTTCTGTATCAGGATAAATTAAATTTTTATCATTAATTATTCCTTCATTACCAAAGACCGGTGAATCGGTTAATAAATTAATGTTTACAACTGCTCCAGAATCAACAGTATTGGTAACAGGACCTTGATAAGTGACCTGAGAGAGCAAGTTTTGAGCTAAAAGCAGAGTAACCGCCAAGATAATTGTATAAGTTCTTCTTAGCATTATTTCCTCATGGTTTAATTAGACAAATTATTTAAATACTTTTTAAAAGCTTAGTATTCAGTTAAGAATTGTAAGAGTATTTTTCAAGAGAAATACTGGTACTGATTACTAAAATATTTACCAACTTTAATTTACTTCTTATTAGCAAACTCTTCCAACAAATACTTTGCAACTGCTTCTGCTTCCTGAGGTTTTAAACCAGGATTTGGCATTGGCGGATATGCAGGATCAACTTTTACAGGGTTACGTATAAAGGCAACTAATTGTGCTTCTTTGCCAACATACTTCGGTAAAACATCATTGTGGGCAGGCCCGACAAGTTTTTGATCAAACTTATGACAGCTTGCGCACCTTACATCGTAAAGTTCTTTACCACTTATAACTGCAACAATTCCCTCTCCTTTTAATTCTGCAAGTATTCTATCATACTCAGTACTTAAAACTAATGAGTGCTTTTCAGTTGCATTTGTCATAGCTTTTTGATCTTTAACAATAAAGGCTATCCAGGCAAAGATTAGGATAAAGAAAATAAATGAACCAAACCTGTAATCATTTTTAAACTGTATCATATAGAAAAGATGATAGGCAAGAAATATTAACATCACACTTAGGATTGTATAAATAAATATTGAGCCTGATAAAGTTGAATCTGAAAATGAAAACAAATTAATTGCAATTAATATTGGTAATGGTATTGATGCTTTTAATCCTGCTTTTGATGCTGTGTCCTTTACAAACTTTGTATATAAAGGATCTTCATCTTTTTTTGATTCATTCCAGTAAAGATGAATGAAAAGAATGGCACCGTTTGTAAGTGTAAAAGCAAATGCAATAAATATTAATAAGTTTAATAAAACTTTAGGTGCTACTAATGCTGTAAAAAAACCGGGGAAATTCCATGTTGTGAATGTGGTTGCTGATGTAATTGCAGCAACATAAAACCAAATTCCTATAAACAGGAATACTAATCCAGACTTTCCGTATGTAAGACTTAGATGAGATGATTTTGCTTTTATTTTTTGATAATCTTCTTCTGCATCTTTATCTGCAATTGAATTTGAATTAACAGATTCAAATACATTGCTCAACACCATTGAATAGCGATAAGTGTAAATCATAAACAAAGCAACAATAATCATCAATAAAGACATTGCCAGAAAACTTACTGTTTGGATTTCAGCAGTATGTAATAGTTGGGCAAATATTAATATCGCTGCAACAAGCGGCACGATTCCTAAAATAACCCCGACACCATTATTAACGGTTACATATTCAATTACATCTTTTGAAAACTTTTTATAATAAAGAGTTTTAGTTTTTCTAAATTTTTTACCGTAATGTATTGAATCAAAAGTTCCACCGAAAATAATGCTGATGAACGGCACAAAGAGTGCCAGCAAAAGTATCAACATATAATGGAGCAGTTCAATATGTTCAGCAGATTGTGGTAAAACTAATTTATCTAAAAATTCCATATCAGTTCACTTTGTTTTGATTTATGAAACAAACAGTTTATCTATTGATACAATGAGCACAACAAATAATGCAAAGTAATTAATGCTTCTAAAAGCAAATCTAAATGCAGTAGCTTCCTGCGTTTGCTGTAATAAGTTTATCGATTTAAATGCTAACCATAATGCAGCTATTAATAAACTGTAATTAATAAACCCATTATGTGATATTTGAAAAAGTGGAATTAATAATCCGGTTACACCAGTGGAGATAATCCAGATGAATGTTATTCTTCCTAGTTGCTGTTGATTGAATATCTGTGTTAAAGTCGGAAATCCCGCTTTCTGATAATCCTTATCTAAAATCATAAGAAGCAGCCAGAAATGTGGTATCTGCCATATAAAAAAGAAAAATGAAATCAGTATGATCTGAGGATCGAAAAGATATCCACCACCGGCAACCCACCCTACAATTGGAGGAATTGCGCCGACAAGCGAACCAGGTATAATTGCAAGCGGCGAAACTTTTTTAAGCGGAGTATAAACACCATTGTACCATACAAGATTTAATAAGCCAAAAGATAATGCTAAAATTCCGCTGCCGATAAAAAGTAAAATTGAACCTGAGATAACAAGGACTAATGATATTTTAAGTACTGAAGAAGCTTTGATTTTACCTGATGGAATAGGACGATTTTTTGTTCTGTCCATAATTGCATCAGTATTTCTTTCCTGATAATGATTGAATGCAGCAGAACCGCATGCTAATAATAGTATCCCAATCGTTGGAAGAATCAATCCGGCATCGATTGAATTAGTTGCAGCAATATATCCAAACACAGTTGTGACGGTAACGAATATTGTAATTCGAAGTTTAGTAATCTCTAATAATATGTTGATCTGATCTCTCAAAATATTATTTACTTAATACATTTGTAGTGGAATCACTCTTAACTAAAGAATCACTAACTGCGGAATTTAACCAAACCGAAAAATCTTGCTGAGGCATAACCTTAACTTTGTTGTACATATAGGAATGATTAAGTCCGCAATACTCGGCGCAGGCAATATCAAAATCTCCTAATTCATTGGCTTCAAACCATACCATTCTATTTTGATTTGGATAAACATCTTTTTTGATTCTAAATTTTGGGATATAGAATGCATGATTAACATCCAAAGAATGAAGATTGAGTTTTACAGGCTGGTTTATCGGAACATAAAGTGAATCAGTCGTTTTTCCATTTTCATATTTAAAGGTCCATTTCCACATTTGAGCAGTAACATCAACATTAAGTGTATTCTCGGGAGCTTCGGACATATCAACATATCCAACCCATCCATACCAAAACATAATTAAAACAAGGATTGTAGGAATAACTGTCCAGGTAATCTCTAACGCAACATTACTATGTACATTCGTAGCTTGAGGATTTCTTTTACGATTATACTTTATAACAAAGTAGATCATCAATCCTGTAATAAGTACAAGAAAGAAGACCGATACCACGAGTGTAAAAAGAAAAGCAAAATCTACATCTTTTGCAAAATTGGACGCACCGTTAAACATATTTAATTCCTTACGATAAACGAATAATCAGAGAATAATAAAATAAAAGATATTAAGAGGAATAATATTGCAACTCCCACAAACGCTCTGAATGTTTTACTTTCACTTCTTAAGTGCATGAATATTTTAAGTACTAAAAAAGATTTGATCGCCGCGATAATCAATGCTGTTGCAATTGTTAATGCGCCAAAGTTTATACCAGCCACGGCAACTGTAATGCCTGTTAAAGACATTAGTGCAAGCCATACGAGAATATAAATTCCATATCCGTGACTATGTTCTGCGTGTACTTCTTGATTATTCTCCATTTAAAATCCTTAAGTTATAAGATAGAATAACGGAAAAAGGAATATCCAGATTATATCTACTAAGTGCCAATACAATCCTGCTGATTCCAGTTTTACATAACTATTACTATTAATAATTTCCTTAGATGTAAGTCTCGCCATTATTCCAATTAATACAACACCAATTATAACGTGTAAACCGTGCAAGCCAGTCATTACATAATATAAACCAAAAAATAAAATTTCACCTGCTGGTTTTGCAAGCAGAGTTTCTGAACCGGGATAAATTCCGTGATGAAACTTTGCGCCCCACTCAAAATACTTATTTACCATAAATCCAAGAGCAAGTACAATTGTAATAACCTGAAAGAAAACTGATAATGCTTTTTGCTTTCTTTGTATTGCAGTAATTGCTAGTACCATAGTTAATGAACTTGTAAGCAGTATTGCTGTATTGAAAGTTCCAACTATCGTATTTAATTCTTTTGCAGCAAGATGAAAAGCATCAGGATACATATAACGGTAAATTGAATAAAGAATAAACATACCTCCAAACAAAATTAATTCTGTAAAGAGAAATAGCCACATACCCATACGGGCGCCAACATCATCACGATGCACGTGAGCAGCAGCAGCTTGTTCTTGTGAACTCACTTAACCTCCTGATTTGTTAGAGTTTCATCTTCGTTTTGCTTGTATTGATAAGGTGTCTCGTGCACAGTTGGTATATCAATGAAGTTTTCATGAATTGGCGGAGTATCTACATGCCATTCTAATGTTTCTCCACCCCAAGTATTTTTGTCAGTAACTTTTTTACCTTTTATTTTTGCAGAAATCAAATTTCCCAGCATTAATAAAATACCGGTAATAAGAATCCAGGATCCAATTGTTGAAATCAAGTGATAAATTTGAAATTCTGGTAGATAGTCATAATATCTTCTAGGCATTCCAAGCCATCCCATTATAAACATTGGGAAATACAAAGTGTTGAATCCAACAAACAGAAGCCAGAAAGCTGATTTACTAATTTTTTCATTATACATCTTGCCAAACATTTTTGGAAACCAGTAATGTAATGCGGCAAATAAACCAAAGCCTGTACCACCAAACATTACATAATGAAAATGTGCAACGATAAACGATGTATCGTGTATCATAATATCAACAGATAAAACTCCTTGCATAACTCCGGTCAATCCACCAATAGTAAATTGGAAGATGAAAGCGAGAGCAAAAAGTAATGGTGTTGATAGTTCTATAGAACCTTTATATAAAGTTGCCGTCCAGTTAAAAACCTTTATTGCACTAGGAATAGCAACTATCATTGTAAGTAAAGAAAAAATAAATTGCCCGGTGTTACTCATTCCTGCTGTAAACATATGATGAGCCCAAACCAGAGATCCAAAAACAGCAATTGCAATACTTGACATTGCAATAAACTTATAACCAAAAATAGTTCTTCTTGCAAAAACCGGAATGATTTCCGAAACTATACCCATTGCCGGCAGAATCATAATATATACCGCCGGATGGGAATATATCCAGAACAAATGCTGATATAGAACGGGATCA